>JAEWBA010000360.1 GCA_023391395.1 Pseudomonadota bacterium | reverse complement strand
GTACTGGGTCGTTTCGTGGCTGGTGGCAGCGCCTACTTTCAAGCGCATGCTCGAGGCTGAGCTCTGGCTGTCCTTCCTGTACGGCAGCTATAACGGCGCCATGGTGGCCGCTCTGACCGAAATCATGCCGGTGGACGTGCGCACGACCGGTTTCTCACTGGCTTACAGCCTGGCGACCGCGGTCTTTGGCGGCTTCACGCCGGCGGTCGCTACCTGGCTCATCAAGGTGACTGGAGACAAGGCTGCGCCTGCCTGGTGGATGACGTTTGCGGCAGTCTGCGGCCTCATCGGCACACTCATCGTGTACCGTCGGGGTGCAAGGGTGCTGCGGACTGTGGAGCAGGCATAGGTGCTGTCTCTTCCATGCTCCGGCTATAGGCCTCGAACATCCTGGCGCTCATCAGCACGACATAATTCGACATCGGATCCTCACGAGCGGGTAGACTTCGTAACGTGCTGATGCCTTCCGTGCCTGCAATGAAATGGGAACACGTCGCACGCTACTGACTTAGGGGCGCAAGTCTGGTTCGGAAATTGTGACCGTCCATTTTAGACCGATAGCAGCCGTTCATCCATGTCTGCTTCGACCCAAAGCGGAAGTAGACGCTTCCAGTTAGCGGATGTTTAACGCAGAGCTGATCGGCGCGCAGTGACCGGATCAAGCGCCATGTTAGGTGTTTTCAAGTTTATTCCCATATTTCTTCTCAAGATCGCGCCATTCTCTATGTTCACGGTAGCGCATCACACCTCCAATACACAGCGCGACAAGAATTGCACCAAACAAGACTAAAACACCGACATGATTGAGCTCAACCAACCAAACCGTTCGATAAGTTGCCAACCCCTCGCCTGATTGAATCTTTTCAATGGCGCGTATGACCAGCACCGCAAGTCCACTGAACGAAGCAACGCCCATCACGACAAATCCCACAATCATCGATTGTGGCATCCATTGCTTCTCAGGCTCGTCCATACACTTAACGCCGCGTTGACCAGAACGCAACAACAGCCGTGAAGTGGCAAGCCTCCCGTTTCGTGTCTGAGTTGAACACCGAATTAGCGTGCTGCATGACGCATTGCCTTCGACCAGCCACCTGAGAAGACGAACCGTGGGAACGTGACCCACTGCTCAAGGAAGATGCGCGATACAGCATTGAGCGGACTAGTGAACGGCTCCGGCGGCACGGATTCCTCGCGGTGCCCGCGCCCTTGCAGCACAATGGACACGACCATGGCTGCAAGGGCGAACAACGCCGTGAGCCACGATGCCCGAACCAGGGCAACGATAAGCACGACGTTGGTCGTTAAGAACAGCGGCACGGCAAAAATGTGAAGCACGAGATTGGCCCGTGACTGATGGTAGCGCGCGTACCCTTCCGACTGCCAACGAAGCAATTGAACGACTCCCATTGAACGCTCCTTTGTTTTGTGGTGCGGCCTAATGCCTACGCAGACCGGCGCGAAGCAGCCGTGTCGAGCAACGAGTTAGATTGGTCGCTGCGTAGTGAACGTCATTTCTTAATCTGAATAAGCCGGTACGAGTAATTATTCCCCATATTTTGTTCTGCTCGGACGACCACAATACCGTTGGCTTTTTCGCCTGCAACTCTAAACGTAAAATCACGGTAAGGAGCTTCCTTTCCCGGAGTTCCTTGGTATCGAATTAATTTCATTACAGAAAAGCTTTTAATTTCTCCAAACTCTTGAGCGACTCGAGTAGAGCTACGGACAAAGCCCTCCGCCCCCGGCGTTGCAGCGTCGTTCGCCATAATACGGGAGATAAGAAACTGCATTGCTACCGCTGTAACGAGCAATAGCGCTCCAAACTTCAAAACCTTCCTGGCCGAAAGTACCGTCATGAATTTGAAACCTAACGCCCCCTGTAATGCCTTGTTAAGTGCCACTACCGATACTGATTTGCAGGACACTCTTTGAATACTTATTCCTATCTTTAAAATCGATCAGTTCATGCCGATATCTAACGTGAGCCGCGAGCAATAGAACCTTGCCTTCGCGAGTCGGGCGCGCAATGCGCGTGGACTCCACGCGGTTTCGCAAACTCGTCACAGTTCCTGGGGTGTCCCCTTCAGGTCAGTGCCGTCATGTGCTGGGCAGCAGCCTTTGGATCACCTCGTGCAACCGCTCGAAGGCTTCGTTTTCTCCCACCTGGAGCAGCCATTCGGAAAAATCCACAAACTTGCGTGCGCCCAAGGCGCGAGCAGCAATGTCGACGGCTTGCAAGAAGGTCGATCCGAGCATATCGGGCAGGGCCTTCACGCACAGAATGGGAATGGCGTTGACCGACGGATCTGACTGGGCAAAGCGTAGCAGGTCGAACATCCGGTTCTCGTCGAAGTAGACGCCGCACACCACCAGGTCGATATCTTCTTTGCACAGAACGACTTCTGCTTCCTCCAGCGTCAGGCACGGAACCAAGTCGTGCTTCGGTGGGAACCCATGGATCATCATCGGCATAGCTGTGGGAGCCACCGCAAGAAGGATTTTCGCCATATGTCGGATATGGTGGGTTAGTTGTTATTCCAACACCGCATGACAATGCTCGGTGCCAGGCGGAGTGTCGACTGCTTCCATACAGGAATATACCGTCGGGCAGCGATTTGACATACCGAAATGCGCACATTGACGATTTGGCTGCTCCTGGCGGAAAGATGACATGCTGCCGCCTTTCTGCCAGAAGCGGACGCCCCTTGGGAACAGATCCAGTCGCCACAAACACACCTACCTGCCCCAAAGTACGCATAGCAAGTCATTCGTCATGCCCTGTCCTTGTGCTCAATTATCTGCCCGCGGCATTCCTGAGGCGTGCCTTGCAAAGTGCTGGGTTACCCATTGCTCGCACACCGCCCATAGCAGCGGCGCCCCTCTTTTAATAACGGGACCATATCGGGAGAAGACCTGTTCAAGTGAAACACTGTTCTGTGTCCAGGTTCCTCCATCGGTAAATACATTTATAAGGAGCGGTTGAAAACGATCGAGCGCCTTCGCAAACTTTGCGTCCTCTGTCTCTGCACGCTCAAATTCCTGCCATAAAGCCAGAAATTCCTTGCCTTGCTGCTGTGGCAATAAGCCAAACAATCGCGCCGCTGCTCTAGATTCTTGTTCGATCTGCAATTCGTTTGAAGATCCGCTATGGATTGGAAAATCACCGACGTCTATCTCGACGAGGTCGTGCAGTAAGAGCATCCGTATAACGCGACTGGTATCCACCGGTCCGCAGGCATACTCATTCAGTAGTAAGGCATACATCGCCAAGTGCCAGGAATGCTCGGCAGAATTTTCTTTCCGGCTCTTGTCCAGCAGCGGCGATTGTCGTACGACAGTTTTCAGGCGATCGATTTCTCTTAGAAAATCTAGCTGCTTTTTCAGTGCTGTTGATTGCATACTTTTTACATCCACATGCGATCTCAAAGCATAACGGTTGCGGCGACAGTCTGTTGGAGGGCGATAGCTGTCGATCGGCCGCTATCCAGTTCAGCAAATGAGGCGCAATTCTAAGAAAAAGGGCCGATTTTTCTATTGGTCGTGTTTAGTTTCTATGCAGGTGCATACAGAATTAGATGGTTCTTAAACCTGAAGCCTCTAGGCTTTCACCATCACGCACCCTCTCAGAACAGCACCTTGCAATCCTTTGCAATCACTCCAATATCCACGAAGCTGGAACCGGTGTGCTTGGTCGGAGAAAAATCCACAACGAAGCCTCCCAGATTGACATTCTTCATCGTGTCCAGCGCCTTGACCAGCTTGTCGCGTGTCGGTGTGCCATTGATACGACGGATGCCTTCGAACAGGATCTTTGCGGCGACATAGCCTTCGAAGTGCAGCACGCTGCGTTTCAGATCCTTGGGCGCATGGGCTTCGAAATCCTGGCGGAACTGGCGCACCAGCGGAATGGTGTCGTTCTGTATGCTGGGGAAGACTTGCGCCAGGCTGACGCCGCGCGCCATTTCCGGCGATGCGGCCTTGCACAAGGTTTCGGCCTGGCCGTAATCGAGGGTGGTGATCTGGGCATTCATCCCGCTCTGGCGATAGGCCCGCAGAAAGCTGCCGGCATGGTCGCCGGGAGCGATCAGGACAATCAAATCCGGCTTCGGGCCGCGCAAGGTCGCGAAGGCCTCGTTGTAATCGGCATCCGGCTTGACCGGAATCGGCGTCTTCACCAGCAGCTCCTGCCCCGCTTCCTTGAGCAGCGATTCGACCACGGCCAGGCCCGACTTACCGAAGGGAATGTCGGCATACACCACGCCGATACGCTTCATGCCTATGGTGACGGCATTGCGCACCAGGCGGCGGTACTGGTCGAGATCGCCGGCGCGGATGTGGTACAGGTAGGGATTGATCGGCTTGCGCAAGGGCTCGGCGCCGGGCACGACGCCGATGATGGGCATGCCGGTCTTTTCCAGCACGCGCTCCTTGAGCACCTTGGTCATGGAAGGCGAACCGACCGGCACCAGCAGCGCCAGAGTTTCGGTGGCGGCCAGCTTCTCGATCAGGGCCACGGTCTTTTCAGGCTGATATTCGTCGTCTTCGGTGCGAAACACCAACTTCTCGCCCGCGATGCCGCCCTGCGCATTGAGCGCATCGACGGCAATCCGAATGCCGACGTTTGCTCCCCTGCCCTCCACTGTGACCGGACCGGTCATCGGTCCGACCTGCGCGACATGGATATCGGCCCATGCCGGTGCGGCCCAGCTCAGCGCCGCAAGCAGACAGACAGTTCGAACATGCTTGCGCAGCGGCGCGTCGCCGCACTTGCTCTCTGCCTTCATCGCTTCTCCTCGATTGGATTGCTAGGCTGTCGACAGCACCGGCGCGGGCCGATCCCTTGGGCCGCACCAGGGTTTTCAACTGCCAGCTATGGATGGTTGGTCTTGCTCTGCTCTTCGCAGGCCGGTGTTAGGCCGCCTGCGGCAGGCTGTAGCCGAGGGCCGGTAGGGGACGCTCGAGCATGCCTTGCTGCGCGTCCAGGTCGACGAACAGCTCGTGCACGTCCTGCGCCAGCTTGCTGCCGAGCGCATGCTGGTGATCCAACGCCTCGCTGATCTGGCGCACGATGAGCACGCGTTTCTTGGCGCCCTCGATGATTTCGTCCATGGCCGCCAGCGCCTGGCGCGCGCGCTCGGCGGCGGTATTGGCACTGGCATCGGCGGCCTGCGCATCCTCGATAGCGCTGCGTGAAGCCAACCTGAGGCCGGCGGCGATCTCGCCGATTTCCTTGCTGGACTGGTTGGCACGGTCGGCCAACCGACGCACTTCGCCGGCCACTACCGAAAAGCCGCGCCCCGCCTCGCCGGCGCGCGCCGCTTCGATGGCGGCATTCAAGGCCAGCAGGTTGGTCTGATTGGCGATGCCCTGAATGGTCGTCACGATCTCGCCGATCATTTCCGATTGGTGGGCCAGGCTTTGATAGGTGGCGAAGGACTTGTCCATGTAGCTGACGATGGCTTCGATGGACGCCGTCACCTGGCTGACTGCATCGCGCCCGCGATCCACGCTTTCGCCGGATGCCTTGGCGACCGCGCCGGCGCGACCCATGTCCTCGATCGCGGTGCGGATCGACTGCAACAATTGCTCTACTTGTGCCTCTGCACTGGCGGCGACGGCCAGTTGCCGCTGCAGGCTTTCCTGCGTCGCATTGGGGGCGGAGGCGGCGGCTGCGCTTTCGGCGCGCTCGTGCAGCGCAGCCGACAAGGCTTCCCGTACGCTGGGCGTGCCAGATAGGGAGGCGTTGCCGAAGCCGCCCAGCAGCTCATTGAGAGCAGATGGCGCGGCTCCCAGCAGGCGGCGCGTCACCCGTGCGCTGGCGAACCATGGCGTCCAGGACAGCAGAGCGATGGCGGCAAACAGGCTGCGTGCCGCCAAGCCGCCTGCCATCGCCGCGCCGGTCAGTGCCAGCGCGCAGATCAGCAAAGTGAGAATCGCCGGGCCACGCCGGAAATGCTTCGCGCTCATGGAATCCCCCTCGAGTTGGCTCCATGCGGCAAGGCTCTTGCCGCAGGTATCGTCATTCTTGTTTTGCGGTTCTCGACCGGCTCGCGATTGCAGGCCGGATCTACCTTTTAGCACTAGGCAATATATCGCAGTTTTTTAACTTTTGATAGCAATGTATTGCACTTTCGTTTGCGCAACGCAACAT
>JAEWBA010000258.1 GCA_023391395.1 Pseudomonadota bacterium | reverse complement strand
CGACCATCACTTACAAGAGCAAGGCCGTCAAGTTCGATGGCGACAAGCCGGTGGCTGTCGAAGGCGATCTGACGCTGCTGGGCGTGACCAAGCCCGTGAATCTGACCATCAACCAGTTCAAGTGCATCATGCATCCCATGCTCAAGCGTGAAGTCTGCGGCGCGGACGCCAGCGCGCAGTTCAAGCGCACCGACTTCGGTCTCGATTACGGCGTGGCGATGGGCTTCTCTCCGGACGTCACGCTGGCCATCCAAGTCGAAGCCGTCAAGGCCGACTAAGAAACGACTCCCGCTCCGGTGGGAGGCCAAGGCAGATCGGCCGGTGTCCATGCACCGGCCTTTTTGCTGGAATCGCGCGCGGAGGCGCACGAGGAGGTAAACCAAGCATGAGAGAACGCTACTTGCGCACCATCCGCCTGGTCGCGGAGTGCTACCACGCCTTTGAGCGCATATCGGGAGCGCATATCCGGACAATAGGCTTGACGCCACCGCAGTTCGACATCATTGCCACGCTGGGCAACACGAGCGGCATGTCCTTCAAGGAACTCGGTGAAAAGACTCTTATCACCAAGGGCACGCTGACCGGAGTGATCGACCGCCTGGAAGCCAAGGGCCTGGTCAAGCGCGTGCTGAGCGAAGAAGACCGGCGCAGCACCATCGTGACGCTGACCGCCCAGGGCGAACAGGAATTCGAACGGGTATTCGTACCGCACATCCAGCACTGCAAGGCGCCATTCGCCGACTATCGCGAAGAGGATTTTGTGGCGCTGGAAAAGGAACTGGTCAAACTGAAATCGCGCCTCGAAGGCTGCGACGCCCGGCTATCCTGAACGCTCGCAAGGCCCCAAGGGCAAAAAAAAGCCAGCCTCCCGGGCTGGCTTTTTTACGTGCAAAGCGCGCTTACACGACCGCGCCGCCGGTTTCGTCCTTTTCCTTGACAGGCTTCAGCAGGTCTTCGCGCTTGATGCCCAGCCACATTGCCACGGCGGCGGCCACGAACACCGAGGAATAGACGCCAAACAGGATGCCGATGAACAGCGCCACCGAGAAGTAATGCAGCGTCGCGCCGCCAAAGATCATCATCGACAACACCATCATCAAGGTCGAACCATGGGTGATGATGGTGCGCGACATGGTCCGGGTGATCGCATGGTTCAGGATTTCGGCGGTCGACATCTTGTTGAAGCGCCGGTCCCGGAAGGTTTCGCGCACCCGGTCGAACACCACCACCGATTCGTTCACCGAATAGCCGCGCACCGCCAGCACCGCCGCCAGCACCGTCAGCGAAAATTCCCACTGGAAGAAGGCGAAGAAGCCCATGATGATGATGACGTCGTGCAGGTTGGCCAGAATCGCCGCAATGGAAAATTTCCATTCGAAGCGGAAGGCCAGGTAGATCATGATGCCGATCACCACCGCGCCCAGCGCCATCAGGCCGTCGTGGGTGAGCTCATCGCCGACCTGAGGCCCGATGAATTCGACGCGCTGCAACTTGACCGAATCATCCTTGAGCTTGAGTGCTTCCATCACCTTCTGGCTCTGCTGTGCGGTATCGACACCCTTTTGGCTCGGCAGGCGGATCAAGACGTCCTGCGCGGTGCCGAAGCTCTGCACCTGGCTCTCGGCATAGCCCAGATCCTCGATGGATTTGCGTATGCCCTCAAGGTCGGCAGGCTTGGAATAATTCACCTCGATCAGCGTACCGCCGGTGAACTCGATCGACACGTGCAAGCCCTTGTGGAGCAGGAAAAACACCGCGGCGACAAAGGTCAGCACCGAAATCGCATTGAAGATCAATGCGTGGCGCATGAAGGGAATGTCCTTCTTGATGCGGAAAAACTCCATTACCTACCTTCCTTTCGGGGCCGCCGCACATCGGCTCGGCCCTGCACGGCGGCCTCGAAGCGCGCCTTACATTTCATAAATGTGTTCTGTCGAATGCCGGAATCGGCAGCTCAGGCGCTCGGACGCCAGACCTGCCCGATGGACACCTTGCTCAGTTTCTTGCGGCGGCCGTACCAGAGATTCACGATTCCGCGCGCCACGAAAACGGCCGAGAAAATCGAAGTCAGGATACCGAGGCAATGCACGACCGCGAAGCCGCGGATCGGGCCGGAGCCGAAAACCAGCAGGCTCAGACCGGCGATCAGGGATGTCACGTTGGCGTCCAGAATCGTTGCCCAGGCATGTTCAAAGCCGGCGGCAATCGCCGCCTGGGGCGACTTGCCCCCCCGCAGTTCTTCGCGAACGCGCTCGTTGATCAGCACGTTGGCATCGATGGCCATGCCCAGCGTCAGCGCAATGGCCGCGATACCGGGCAAGGTCAGCGGCGCCTGCAGCATCGACAGCAGCGCAATCAGCAGCAGCAGATTGACCGAGAGCGCGATCACGCTGAAGGTGCCAAACAAATGGTAGTAAAGAATCATGAAGACGGCGATGGCGATGAAGCCATACAGCGTCGAATAAAAGCCCTTGGCTATATTATCCGCACCAAGCTGCGGTCCGATGGTGCGCTCCTCGATGATTTCCATGGGCGCGGCCAGCGAACCGGCGCGCAGCAGCAGGGCCAGGTCGGTCGCGGCCTGAGGGGAATCCATGCCCGTGATCTGGAAGCGCGAACCCAGCTCGTCCTGGATCGTCGCCACCGTCAGCACTTCGCCCTTGTTCTTTTCGAACAGGACGATCGCCATCAGTTTGCCGATCTTGTCGCGCGTCGCTTCACGCATGCGGCGGCCGCCGTCGCCGTTGAGGTCGATGCTCACCGCCGGGCGGTGGTACTGGTCGAAACTGGCCGAAGCGCTGGCGATGTAGTCGCCGGTGATCACCGGGTCCTTGTACAGCACCACCGGAGCGCCCTTGCCCACCCGGAACAACTCGGAGCCGAACGGCACGGCTGCGCTTTCCTCGGTGCCGCGCATCACCGATTCGTCCACCATCCGCACTTCCAGCGTCGCGGTACGGCCGATGATGTCCTTGGCGCGCGAAACATCTTGCACGCCCGGCAATTGCACTACGATACGGTCCGCGCCCTGGCGCTGGATGATGGGTTCGGCAACACCCAACTCATTCACCCGCTTGGCCAAGGTGGAGATATTCTGCTGGACGGCGTCCTCGGTGGTCTGCTTGAGATTTTCCGGCCGCAGTGTCGCGACCAGCTTGAGATCGGCGCCATCCGCCGCGTCCTGCAGGACCAACTCGGGCAACTGGCCGGCCAGCACGTTCCGGGCTGCCGCTCGCGTTTCCGGGTCACGGAATTTGATCTCGATGGTATTGCCGTTGCGGCTGATGCCGGCATGGCGCACGTTCTTGTCACGCAGGACGCTGCTCACACCGGCCTGCATGCCCTGCAAGCGCTTTTCCATGACCGCCCTGATATCCACCTGCATCAGGAAATGCACGCCGCCGCGCAAGTCCAGGCCCAGATACATCGGCGCCGCGCCCAGGCTTTGCAGCCATTGCGGGGTATTGGGCAGAAGATTGAAGGCAACGATGTAGGTCGGATCCGCCGGATCGCTATTCAATGC
>JAEWBA010000232.1 GCA_023391395.1 Pseudomonadota bacterium | reverse complement strand
CGGATGGAGCCTCGCACTGATCGTGCTGGGTGCGGCGATGGCTCTGCTTGCGCCGCTGGCGCTCACGCTGACCGACCGCGACACCGCACCGTCAGCATCGACCGTGCAACAAGCCCTCGGTGCTGCGCTGCGCGAAGCCTTCGCCCATCGCGGCTTCTGGCTGCTGACCACGGGATTCTTCGCCTGCGGCTTTCAGCTTGCCTTCATTGCGGGTCATTTGCCGGCCTATCTTGCCGACCGCGGCATGGATGGACGCAACGCCGTGATCGCGCTGTCGCTGATCGCGCTCGCCAATGTGGCCGGCACCTTTCTGTTCGGCGTTTGGGGCGGCACGTATCGCAGGAAGAACCTTCTGGCCTGGATGTATCTGGCCCGCGCGCTTCTGATTGCAGCCTTCGTCGTCTTGCCCTTGAGCGAGCTCAGCCTTTACATCTTCGCCCTCGGCATGGGTTTTCTGTGGCTGGGCACGGCGCCGCTGACCAATGGATTGATTTCCCAGGTATTCGGGGTGCAATACATCTCCACGCTGTTCGGCGTAGTGTTCGTCGGTCACCAGGTCGGCGGCTTTCTCGGAGTGTGGCTGGGCGGCCGCGTCTTCGATGCCACCGGTTCCTACGATGCCATCTGGCTCGGCTCCATCGTCATCGGCCTGATAGCGGCGGCGCTGCACTGGCCCATCGACGACCGCCAGGTGGTGCGCCTGCAGACCGCCTGAATGTAGAGGGCATGGAGATGTCGCGTGCCACCGCCATCGCACTCGGCTTCATCGCCACCGTGGTATGGCTGTTATCCACGCTGGCCATGCTGCAGCCGGCCAAGCTGCAAACCATACTGGCGCTTTTTTCGCTGTGTTGAGCCTGCGCCTGAAAAAAACCCCCGGTATGGGGCAAGAGGGGAAAAGTGTAGCGATGAAGATCGTGAAGGGATATGTGCCGGGCTTGATTGGCAGAGTCGCCTAACTGCACGCGGCCTACTACCATGCCCACGCTGAGTTTGGCGCCTACTTCGAAGCCAAGGTCGCATCCGGCCTGGCCGAATTCATGCAGCGCTACGATGAAGAGAACGACGGCATCTGGTCGGTCCATCTCGATGGGCGCATCGAAGGGGCGATTGCCATCGATGGCATCGATGCCCGCTTCGGCGGCGCCCACCTGCGCTGGTTCATCGCCTCGGAACGCCTGCGCGGCCAGGGCATGGGTAAGCGTCTGCTTGCCGCGGCGATGGAATTCTGCCGTATGCGCGAATACCAGCATATCTATCTCTGGACCTTCGAGGGCCTGGACGCGGCACGCCATCTGTACGAGAAGAGCGGCTTTGTCCTGGTGCAGCAAAAGCGCGCTCGGCAATGGGGCAGGGAGGTCAACGAGCAGCGATTCGAGTGGCATCGCATGCCAGTATCGGAATCGGTGCCGGACCAGACGTGAAGAGAAGCCTTCCTTCGGCTTGCCGGCTTAGCTTGTTCGACTTGCCTGCAACTTGCGCCAGAGCGTGGTGCGGCTGATCCCTAGCTGACGGGCCGCTTCGTTGAGATTGCCTTGGCAAGCGCTCAGTACTTCCTTGATGTGCGCCAGCTCGTTTTCCTTGCTGGCCAGGCGAAGGCTTTTGGCGCCATTCTTCGTCGCCGGCGAGCGGGGCGGGAAAGGTGAGGGCTTGCCAAGGCGGGAGGGCGCCGGCAAACCCAGGATTTCGGGAACCAGCCCCTGCAATCCTCCTTGTTCACCGGCCCTGCCGTCGGCAATCTCGCTGGCAGACAATGCGGCGCGCTCCAGTATGTTTTCCAGTTCGCGGATATTGCCCGGCCAGTGATATTTCATGAGGTAGGGCAGCAGCGCTTCCAACAGGGACTCCGTCTGCAGGCCGGGGTTGGAGTGCATCGCCAGCTTTTGAAGCGTCCTGTGCGCGATCAAGGGAATATCGGCCGGCCTGTCCCGGAGGGGCGGCACTTCCAGGCGGAGAATATTGAGGCGATAAAAAAGATCCTCGCGGAACAGGCCTTCGCGGATTCTCCCCTGGATATCGCAATGCGTCGCCGCGATGACGCGGATATCGATGGGGGTCGGCTCGGTCGCCCCCAGGCGCAGCACTTCGCGTTCCTGCAGTACCCGAAGCAGCCTGGTCTGCAGGGAAACCGGCATGTCACCGATCTCGTCAAGGAACACCGTTCCTGTATGGGCCGCCTCAAACAGGCCAGCCTTGCCGCCTTTTCTGGAGCCGCTGAACGCCCCTTCTTCATGGCCGAACAACTCGCTTTCCAGCAGGCTCTCGGGGAAGGAGGCGCAGTTGATCGCCACGAAAGGCCCGCGCCTGCGCCGGCTGGCATTGTGAATGCCTTGTGCCAGCAATTCCTTGCCGGTCCCGCTCTCGCCGGTGATGAAGACGGTCGAATCGGTATGCGCATAGCGTTGCGCGAGCCGGATCACCTCATGTATGGCCGGACTCGCTCCCGCGATATCTTCCAGCCTGTACCTGGCAATGAATTGAGTGGGCCGCGTCGACGAGCGGATGCGCCGATCGGCACGCTGCACCGCTGTCATCTCCTGGCAGGTCAGAACGACCCTGGTCTGAACTCCGGCCGCCTGGATGGGAATGATATTGGCAACGATGGTGCGCTTGTTCAGGCTGACGACACGGTTTTCTTCGGCGGCCCCGGTGCGCAAGACTTCCGCCACATCCAGCGCGGGCGCGACTTCGGTAAGGGGCCGGCCAAGCGCCCAATCGGTACTCAGGTCGAGGAGGCGGGCCATGGGTGGGTTGATCGATAGTATGTGCCCTCTGTCGTCCACCGCAATGATGCCTCCCGTCATGTGCTGAACCACCGCGTTCAGTTCCTGGCGTTTGGCGACTTCGATCTGTTTGCTGCGGCAAATCGCCAGCGCATCTTCCAGCGCCTTGGTGACCGCATCGGTGGTGAGTCCCAAGACGCCTTCAACGCCGATCTCGGCTGCCAGCTCCATGATCAGGGAGGAGCCGATGACGACGCGGTAGCCATCGGCGGCAAGTCGCTCGACATTGGCCCGCGCCTCTTCCAGGGTGGTATAGGAGCCTTGGCGGATCTGTACCGCAAACAGCGGTCCCATTTGATCGAGCTCGGTATTGACACGCGGGTAGCTGAGTATGCCTACCCGCGATGAAATCTTTCGTGCCTGATCCAGTGCCCGCAACAGGTCGCGTCCGCCGACACGCATGGAGATGACCGGACTCGAGAGCCGCTTGCGGAGGTAAGCCGCGGTCGCGCCTGCGCACACGAACACATCGACACGATTGGCCTGTTCCAATTCCTCTGCAAGCTGCAGCACGTCGGCCAGCGTCGCATCCAGTATCTGGATGTCCGCCTGCTCGGCGTAGGCCGGAAGGACTTGTTGGACCACCTTGCCCAGCCGGCTAAGCGACTCCTGGCGTCGCAAGTGGCTGATCAGGACGACGACTTTGGGGCGTTGCGGCAGGGCTTCCATGCGAATCCGGTCTGTCTCGTAGGCGCTCGAGGTAAGTGCTCAAGCTGTTTTCAAATATGGAACGCATTGTTTCATGTGTGGAACATCAATTCAATGCCGGGGCGCAGAATCGGCCTCGCGTCGCGGGCTCGTCTTATCCGTAAAAGGCGCAGACAAATGGCTGCACATGGCCCGGCACCTCGCGCACAGCCTTGCGTGCCGCGCTTTCTCCGGAATTCCGCTCCTTTCGACCGGATCGTTCACTGCGCAGGAACAAGCCGTGGGCACAGACATTGCTGTAGGCAACATATTCAGATCGGAGCTCATTCCGCGCGCGTGTGCGATGCCGCCGGAGCGGATTCTCTGGAATCAACGATGAAACGAAATTGAGGAGCATGGAAGTGGACTTCACGCTGACGAACGAGTTGCTGGCACTACAGCAAAAGGTGCGCGAATTTATCGCCGAAAAAATCATCCCCATGGAGAACGATGCCAGGCAGACGCCCCATGGTCCGAGCGAGGAATTGCGCCAGGAACTGGTGGAAATGGCGCGTCGTGCAGGCTTGCTGACGCCGCATGCCTCGACCGAGATGGGCGGCCTGGGCTTGACGCATATCGCCAAAGCCATCGTTTTCGAGGAAGCCGGCTATTCGCCGCTGGGCCCGGTGGCACTGAACATCCACGCCCCCGATGAAGGCAACGTGCATCTGATGGAAGTGGTGGCGACCGCAGAACAGAAACAACGCTGGCTGCTCCCCCTGGTGCAAGGGAAGATCCGCTCCTGCTTTGCGATGAGCGAGCCCGACCAGGGCGCCGGCTCGGATCCCGCAATGTTAAGCACCACGGCGGTCAGGGATGGCGACGACTACGTGATCAATGGCTGTAAATGGTTCATCACTGGAGCGAGCGGCGCCAGCTTCGCCATCATCATGGCCAAGATGGAAGACGGTTCCGCCACCATGTTCCTCAGCGACACCAACCGGTCGGGATTCGTCATCGAGCGGATGATGGACGCGTTGGATTCCTGCTTTACCGGCGGCCATGGCGTGCTGTCCTTCGACAATCTGCGCATACCCGCCAGCGACGTGCTGGGAGAGATCGGCAAGGGCTTCCGCTACGCCCAGGTGCGTCTCGCCCCGGCGCGCCTCACCCATTGCATGCGCTGGCTGGGTGCGGCACGGCGCGCGCATGACATTGCCTGCGCCTATGCGCGCACCCGCCGTTCCTTCGGCAAAACGCTGGGCGAACACCAGGGCGTCGGCTTCATGCTGGCCGACAACGAAATGGATTTGCATACCACCCGGCTGGCGATCTGGCATTGCGCTTCGGTTCTGGACAGGGGCAGCAAAGGCAACTTCGAATCGAGCATGGCCAAGGTCCTCAGCTCCGAAGCAAGCTGGCGGGTGGTCGATCGCAGCGTGCAAATCCTGGGCGGCCAAGGGGTGACCGGGGAAAGCATCGTGTCGAAGATCTTCAGCGATATCCGCGCATTCCGGATCTATGACGGCCCCAATGAGGTGCATCGCATGAGCCTGGCGAACAAGATCCTGGCCCGCTGAGGCGCGGCCAAAAAGCCGAAGCGATTTGCAGAAGAAAGAACCAATGGCGCCCTGCGGGAAGCCGAAGCCGATGGCGCGGTGACCGGGGATGCCTGCCGTACGCATCACATCACAAAACAAATGTTTGCCCGCAGGGAGAACAAACATGGAGACAGGCAAGCTATGAGCATGGGCAGTAAGCCGGAAAAAAGGTTGGAACAGCATTTCGGCGATCGCATCTTTCATTGTTATGCCGAGCGCCCGGGCAGCGTCTACCAGATGCTGCAAAGCGCGGCCGAGCAATATCCGGATAGTGAGGCACTGGTGTGCGGCGACACGCGCCTGAGCTACCGTGAGTTGCAGGAGCGGGTCGGGTGCATTGCCGGCGGACTGGCACAGAAAGGTGTCGGGGCCGGCGATCGGGTGGCCCTGTTGCTGGGCAACGGCGTTGAATTCGTCGAGGCCTCGTTCGCCATTGCGCAACTGGGCGCCATCATCGTGCCGGTCAGCACGCGCGACCAGCGGCCTGGCATTGCCCATATCCTGAACGATTGTGGCGCCGCCTTGCTGATCTACGACGCGGCCATGGCGGAGCGCCTGCCCGATGCGGCCGAGGTGCCGGCGCTGCGCGAACGCATCGCGGTCGGTGCGGCGAGTGGCCCGACCAGCTTCTCCACCCTCTTGCAAGCTGAGCCTGAGCGCCAGGTCGCCGCGGTCTTCGAGGAAGAGACGGCGGCGATCCTGTATACCTCCGGCACCACCGGCAAGCCCAAGGGCGCCATGCTGACGCACATGAACATCGTGCATTCGGCCATGCATTACCAGTTCGCGCTCGGCTTGGGCGCCGGCGATCGCTTCGTGGTGCCGGTGCCGCTGAGCCACGTCACCGGCTTGGTCGCACTGATGGCCACGGCCATCCGTTGCGCGGCGACGCTCATCGTCATGCCCACGTTCAAGGCCGCCGACTTCCTCGATCTGGCGGCGCGGGAAAGAATGACTTATACGCTGATGGTGCCGGCGATGTACAACCTTTGCCTGGTACAGACAGATTGCACGCAATACGATCTGTCGGCCTGGCGCATTGGCGCCTTTGGCGGCGCGATCATGCCGCAGGCAACGATCGAGCGGGTGGCGGAGCTGTTGCCACGCCTGACCCTGGTCAACGTCTATGGCGCAAGCGAAACCGCCTCGCCCGCCACCATCATGCCTCTCGATGCCGGCCGCCGCCATCTCGACAGCGTCGGCAAGGCAGTCGACTGCGGCGAAGTCGTGATCATGGATGCGCAGGGCCGCCAGCTGCCACCGGGCTCGGCCGGCGAATTGTGGATCCGCGGCCCCATGGTAGTGAAAGGCTATTGGAACAATGCGCAAGCCACGCGCGAGGCCTTCATTTCCGGCTTCTGGTGTTCCGGCGACATCGGCTCGGTCGATGCGGATGGCTTCGTGTCGGTGTTCGACCGCATGAAGGACATGATCAATCGCGGCGGCTTCAAGATCTATTCCAGTGAAGTCGAAAACGTGCTGCTGCAATTCCCGGGCGTGTTCGAGTGCGCGGTGGTCGGCAAGCCTTGCCCGGTGCTTGGCGAGCGCGTGCACGCAGTAGTGGTCGTGCGCGGCGAGGATGTGAGCGCAGAAGCGCTGAAGGCCTACTGCGCCGCCCGCCTGACCGATTACCAGGTGCCGGAAAGCTTCACGCTGACAGCCGAGCCCTTGCCGCGCAATGCAAACGGGAAGGTGATGAAGAGGGATTTGCGGGTGCCGGCCATGACTTCGCCGTAGACGAAGCGCTGAAGTTCCGGAGCAGGCCGAGCCTGATGAAAAGGATTTACCGTACGTGCCATGCGGACGGGAAATAGCAGGGAAGAGTAGCAGTCAATAATTTTTTGAAAGCGGAGGAGATAAAAAAATGAAGCGTCAACTCATTTCGGCGTTAGTTCTCCTTGCCTGCGCCGTATCGACGCAGGCCAAGGACATCAAGATCGCCCACGTCTACGACAAGACCGGGCCATTGGAAGCCTATGCAAAAACCAGCCAGATCGGTTTGCAGCTTGGCCTGGAGTATGCGACCGGCGGCACCATGACCGTCAATGGCAATAAATTGGTCTTGATCGAGCGGGACACTCAGGGCAAGCCGGATATCGGCAAGGCCCAGCTGGCGGCAGCCTTCCAAGACGACAAGGCCGACATCGCCATCGGCCCCACCAGCTCCAACGTTGCGCTGGCGATGCTGCCGGTGGCAGAGGAATACAAGAAAGTCCTGATCGTCGACCCGGCAGTGTCGGATGCGATCACTGGCGACAAATGGAATCGCTACATCTTCCGCACCGCGCGCAATTCGATGATGGACGCGGTCTCCAGCGCGGTGGTCGCGGACAAGCCCGACACCGTGATCGCCACCCTGGCGCAGGATTATGCGTTCGGCCGCGACGGCGTCAAGGCATTCCGTGAGGCGCTCAAGAGTGCGAAGGTCGTGCACGAGGAATACCTGGCCTCCAACACCACTGACTTCACTGCCGGCACGCAACGCATTGTCCAGGCGATGAAGGACAAGCCGGGACGCAAGCTGATCTGGATCCTGTGGGCGGGCACAGGCAATCCCTTCCGCGTCGTCGAGGACCTGAAGAAGCATGGCATCGAGCTGGTCACCGGCGCCAATACCTTGCCGGCAATGACCGTGTACCGGGATCTGTTCAACGGCTATGAGGGCATGGCGTACTACTACTACGGCCTTCCCAAGAACAAGGTCAACGACTGGTTCGTCGAGGAGCATCAAAAGCGCTACAAGAGTCCGCCGGATCTGTTTACGGTCGGCGGCTTCACGGCAGGCATGGCCGTTGTCGAGGCGCTGAAAAAATCGGGCGGCAATACCGACAGTGAAAAGCTGATCGCGACCATGGAAGGCATGAGTTTCGACACGCCGAAGGGCAAGATGACCTTCCGCAAGGAGGACCATCAGGCGATGCAGTCGATGTATCACGTGCGCTTCACCACCGATCCCTCGGTCCCATGGGCAGTGCCGAAGCTGTTGAACGAGATCACGCCGGATCAGATGGACATCCCGATCCGCAACAAGCGCTAAGGCTTTACGCTCCATCGCGATATCGTGCACAGCCCGACGTCCCCCGCTTGGAGCCTCTCGTGGCGGGGTACGCGGCACGGCTATGCAAACTGATGAATGCCTCATGTTCCGGGCATCGTGCAGCTCACGCGTAGTGCGGAAGTCAGTGGCCGCAAGCCGTTATTTGCTAACTTCGCATCGCGAATCCAGCTTGTTTATTCGAAGCACCGTTGCATTAAAGATATGACGCTTCGCTCTTGGGTGGGATGCTTTAGCGTTCTGCGATGCCATCCAGCGCCTTAGTTCGAATCCGGCGACTGATGCGGAGGCTAGCAAAAGAAAATTTTGCGGAGCAACTGCAGAATTGCAGAGCAAAAAAACGGCCGCTCATCTGAGCGGCCGTTTGATTTCTGGTGGGTCGTGCAGGATTCGAACCTGCGACCAACGGATTAAAAGTCGGAAGAAAGCCCGCGCCATTCCGTGCTTATGCCAACAAAATCAAGTACTTAGCTTACCTCATCTTGTGTCATTTTACTCGGATTTCCCGCTGTCAGTGCAGCAAAATTACAGCAGACACGGTATTTCCGAGCAAAATTTAGTAAATCGAAGCTATACATGGAGCAGTCGTGTGACTGCTTTACCATGAAAGCGTGCGATGAAGTTATTCATGAACATTGAGGAGTTGGCTGCTGCGACGGGACTCGCGGTACAGACAATTTACAACCGCGTGAGCCATGGTGGCGACTTGCCACCCACAATCCATCTTGGCAGGCTCTTACGCTGGCAGGTGGAAGACGTGAAGGACTGGATATTGTCCAAGCATCCTTCCCCGCCGGCGCCTGAACCAAAGACCGAACCTGAGGCAAGTCGTCGTCGTGGTCGACCTACGAAGGCGGAGCAGGTGGCACGGCGCTCAGGTCTCACTGCTAAGTGATCAAGAACCTGCCGTTATCCGGGTTTGTGTAGAGGCGCCGAGCCAGCCGAAATGGCCGAGTTCGGCCATAA
>JAEWBA010000211.1 GCA_023391395.1 Pseudomonadota bacterium | reverse complement strand
GGCGGCCATAGTGCTTTTCGATGATGACCGCATATTTCGCCAGTTCGACGATTTCCTCATCGTTCAGCGAATAGCGGTTGCGCAAAGCAATCGGCACATCCACGGTCCGTACCGAGCGGCCGGCCTTGGCTTCCTCGGTGAACTCCATCTTGATCAGCTTGGAGCCGATATTGCGGCGGATGATGGGAAGCTTGCCCTGCTCCAGCATCGGTTTGAGGACATAGAACTCGTCCGGGTTGACCGCGCCTTGCACCACCGTCTCGCCCAGGCCGTAGCTGGAAGTAATGAAGACGACGTCACGGAAGCCCGACTCGGTATCCAGGGTAAACATCACACCGGAGGCGCCAAGGTCCGAGCGCACCATGCGCTGCACGCCGGCCGACAGGGCCACCTCCGCATGGGTGAAGCCCTTGTGGACCCGGTAGGAAATCGCGCGGTCGTTGTACAGGGAGGCAAACACGTGCTTGATCGCTTCCAGCACATTGTCGATGCCGACCACGTTCAGGAAGCTTTCCTGCTGGCCGGCAAAGGAAGCGTCGGGCAGATCTTCCGCCGTCGCCGAGGAACGCACGGCAAACGACACTTCGGCGGTCGAGCCGTCGACCAGTTGCTGGTAAAAGGCACGGATTTCCTGTTCCAGGCGCGGCTGGAACGGTGTTTCGAGGATCCATTTGCGGATTTCGGCACCCGCCTCGGCCAACTTGCGCACATCGTCCACGTCCAATGTGGCCAGACGGTCGGCGATGCGCTGGGCAAGCGTTGCGCCGCCCTTGTCGCTGTGTTCCAGAAAATCGCGGAAAGCTTGGGCGGTGGTGGCGAATCCGCCCGGCACGCGTACGCCAGCGCCAGCCAGCTGGCTGATCATTTCGCCTAAGGATGCGTTTTTGCCACCGACGGATTCGACATCCGTCATTCTCAACTGCTCAAAGGAGGCGACGTAAGTCACCTCCCGGGTATCCCCGGTTTGCACTGCGTTGGACATAAAAACCTCTAGATTGATGATGAGAAATCTTCATTGCTGTCTTCGCCGTTGTACTCTTTTTGTTATTCTTTTCGGAATCGCGCCGCCGTCTTCGGCTGGCGTATTTCCGCCAGGGGAGTCAGAATCATTTGACCGCATTTTACAGTGCGCAACTGCGTTTTGCCTTCCACAATAGCCATTTTTTATTTTTGTATTGGTCAAGATCATGTCCGAACTGCCCTCCCAGCCTTTGCCGCCCGCGGACCGCACCGTATTTTTCGTTTCCGACGGGACCGGCATTACCGCCGAAACCTTCGGGCATTCGGTCCTGACGCAATTCGAATTGCGATTCAAGCAAGTCCGCATGCCCTTCATCGATACCCTGGACAAGGCCGACGTAGCGGTACGCGAGATCAATGAAGCCTTCGACGCCGACGGCAAGCGCCCCATCGTGTTTTCCACCCTGGTCAAGGCCGAGCTGGCGGCGGTTATCCGGCAGTCCAAGGGCATGCACATGGACCTGATCCAGACTTTCGTCGAACCGCTGGAGCAGGAACTGGGGGTCAAATCCACCCATACCGTCGGCCGCAGCCACAAGATCGCCGACTCCGAGGATTACAAGAATCGAATCGAGGCGATCAATTTCGCCCTCGCCCACGACGACGGGCAGTCCGACCAGAACCTGGAGGCGGCCGACGTCATCCTGGTCGGCGTATCGCGTTGCGGCAAGACGCCGACCAGCCTGTATCTGGCCATGCAGTACGGGATCAAGGCCGCCAACTATCCGCTGATCCCGGAGGATTTCGAACGCGGCAAACTGCCGGGCAGCCTGCCACGCTACCGCCACAAGCTGTTCGGCCTGTCGATCACGCCAGACCGCCTCTCGGAGGTCCGCAACGAGCGCCGTCCGGGAAGCAAGTATGCGGCGGTGGAAAACTGCCGCTACGAGGTCAGTGAAGCCGAAAAGATGATGCGGCGCGAAGGCATACGCTGGATGTCGTCCACGACCAAGTCGATCGAGGAAATCGCCGCGATGATTTTGCAGGAGATCAAGTCCAGCCGGCGCGCGTATTGAGCGCTCCGGCGGCACAGGCCGTTTCCGCGGCTTGACGGCACCCTTACCCCTGGCGGCCAAATCGACTATAAAGAAGAAAGATGGCGGGGGTTGCGATGGAACTGCTATTGATCGAGCTGGTGTTGTGGGGAGGATTTTTCCTGCTGCTGTGGGCCTTGAAGGACGGCTTGGGGCGAGTCGAGGCGGATCTCGAAGCGCTAGGTTTGTCCAACCGGACACCACTTCGGGTAGGCGGCACCATCCCACATTACAGCCGCGCCGAGCGGCTGATCGAACGCATCGGTACCTATTGCGATCAACCGATCTACGCTTACGCTGAAATCGGTGGACGAACATACCGCTTCGATCGTGTCTGCCCAGAAGGCACGATCCCGATGTTGCGCGACAATGAACGCTGCTTGCCGCCGGGATTGGTTTACGTGCGTTGTTCCACGAGCCAGCGCGTCCGATAGGGAAAGGATGACTCGGCGCCGCTCCATTGCACGGCTGTAGTAATCCGCCGGACTGTCACACGCTTCCGGCGTACCGTCGTAACCTCAATCTACGCTTCTTTGGCGCACCTGCTCAAACAGGCAAATCGCCGCACTCGCCGCCACATTCAAGGATTCGATACGGCCCAGGTGCGGAATCGTCACCCGATAGGCGGCCTGGCCGAGCAAGGTCTCGTCCGCCCCCTGCCCTTCATGGCCGAACAGCCAAGCCACCGGTTGCCGCAGGTCGAGATCGTAGATGCGCTGTGCGGCGTGCGAACTGGTGGCGGCAACCGGAATACGGGCGTCCCTGATCAACGTGTCCAGGTCGGCGTGCTCAAAGATTTCAAGCAGAAAGTGCGCTCCCATTCCGGCGCGCAGCACCTTGGGTGACCACGCCAGCACCGTGCCCCTAGCGCAGTACACCTGCCGGATGCCTGCAGCCGCGGCCGTGCGCAGAATGGAGCCCAGATTGCCCGGATCCTGCAGGCGATCCAGGAGAACACAGGTTTGCACAATGCCGGGCGGCGTGGCGGGAACCGGAGTATCGATCAGGAAAAACACCCCGACGCCGTTCTCGACTTGGCTCACGTTCTCATAGAGAGCGGAAGGCAGCGCGATGCACTGCGCCGCGCCCTCCTCGCACCGCTGCAGGATGGCTGCGACCTCCGGCATGGCGGCCGAGGCTTCGCTGACCACGCAGGCGCGCGGCATGCCCACTTCTTGCAGGTAGGTCTGACACAGGTGTACGCCGTCCAGCAGCGTGCGCCCTTCCTTTCGGCGCGCCTGCGAACTGCCGGCGAGCTGCTTCAATTCCTTGAACAAGGGATTGTCGCGTGACGAGATCCGCTTCATGACAAGGATGCGGCCCCGCTTCCGGCCAGGACGGTGGCACGCTCTTCCAGCACCGCGCGCACCGGGGCATAAGACTTCCGGTGCACCGGCGAGGCGCCATGCAGGCGCAGTCGCTCCAGGTGCAAGGGCGTGGGATAGCCCTTGTGCTGGTC
>JAEWBA010000183.1 GCA_023391395.1 Pseudomonadota bacterium | reverse complement strand
GCTACGTGGTCTTTGGCGATGCCTTCGGGCGGCGCGCCCTGACCTTCCTACCGATTCCATTCATCATCTGGGCAGCATTCCGCTTCAGCCTGCGCAGCGCGATCTGGACCACCAGCCTGATATGCGTGGTTGCAGTCTGGAGCGCCGCCCACGGCCACGGCCCGTTCGCCACCGGGGACTTCGCCTCGTCACTGTTATTGGCACTGACGTATACCGGCATCGTCGGCGTCATGGGGCTGCTCCTGACAAGCCTGGTCAATCAGCAGCGCATCAGCGAAGCAAGACTGAAACATGAGCGCGGCCTACTGGAACGACGCGTGCAGAATCGAACCGATGCCTTGATCAAGGACATCGAAAAGCGCAAACGCATCGAGCGTGCACTGGCGGCCCGCGAGAAACAATTGGCGGAAGCCCAGCATCTGGCACGCCTTGGCAGTTGGAACTGGGATCTCACCACCAACATCATCAGCTGGTCCGACGAGCTGTATCGCATCTACGGGGTGCGCAAGAGCGATTTCTCTCCGTCCGTCGCCAGCTGCATTGGACTCATCCATCCGGACGACCTGGAAATGCTGCGCCGCCTGGTGGCCTACAGCCGCGATACCGGCCGGCCTTTCCATGCCGAGCATCGCATCATGATGCGCTCCGGCGACATCAGGTTCGTATCCGCCAACGGCTTCGTGCAGAAAGGCAGCGGCGGCAAGGCGGTCCGCATGTTCGGCACCGCGCAGGACATTACGGCCACCAAGCGTACCGAGCTTGCCTTGCGCGAGGCGGAGCAACGCTACAGGCTGCTGGTGGAACTCTGCCCCGACGCCATTCTGGTACAGCAGGACGGAAAGCTCTCCTTCGCCAATCGTGCCGCCGCCGAGCTGCTGGGTGCCGACAATGATGAGCAACTTATCGGCCGCCCCATGGGCGATTTCATCGATTCCGATTTCAACGATTTCATGCACGAGCGCATGAGCCAGCTCACGGCGGGCCACGCGCTACCGGCCATGGACGAAACCCTGGTGCGGCTCGACGGCGCGCTGGTGGATGTCGATATCCGGGCTTCCACCTTCGCCTACCAAGGCAAGCGCGCCATCCTGCTGATTGCGCGCGACATCACCGAACGCAAGAAATCGGCGAAGCAACTGGCCTACCTGGCCCACTACGATTCGCTGACCGGGCTGCCCAACCGCGCCCTGTTCCACCAGCGGCTGGCCCACGCCCTGGAGCTGGCCCAGCGTGCGGGCAAATCGCTGGAAATCCTGTTTCTCGACCTGGACCGCTTCAAGTACATCAACGACACGCTGGGCCATGCGGTAGGCGACCTGGTATTGCGTGAAGCGGCAGAGCGCCTGCAGGCCATCCTGCGTGAGTCGGACACCGTGGCACGCCTGGGCGGGGATGAATTCGTGGTGCTGGTCGAAGACGTGGATGCACCGGAGCGGGGCCGCATCGTCGCCGAAAAGATCCTGGCGGCATTGCGGCCGCCTTTCATGGAGGAACGCGAGCCCTTGAATGTCACCGCCAGCATCGGCATCAGCAACTATCCGGCCGACGGCACTGACGCCGACACGCTCCTGAAGAAAGCCGACATCGCCATGTACCGCGCCAAGGAAGCCGGGCGCAATGCCTTCCGCTACTACTCGGAAGAGATGAATATTCACAGCGCCGATCGCCTGGCCTTGGAATACGCGCTCAGCCATGCGATTTCCGCGCAGCAGCTATCCCTGCACTATCAGCCGAAGTTCGATGTGGGCACCGGCCGTATCACCGGCATGGAAGCGCTGCTGCGCTGGCGCCACCCGACCCTGGGCTGGGTGCCGCCGCATGAATTCATCGCCCTGGCCGAGGAAACCGGCCTGATCAACTCGATCGGCAAATGGGCGCTGCGCACCGCGTGTGCACAGAACAAGCTGTGGCAGGAGCACAGTACGGAACGCCTGAAGGTTGCGGTCAACCTGTCGCCGCGCCAACTGTCCGACCAAAACCTGGTCGAGGATATCCGGAAAATCCTGCGCGACACCGGCCTCGATGCCTCCTGCCTGGAACTGGAAATCACGGAAAACGCAGTCATGGCCAATCCCGACAAGGCCATGGTCCTGCTGCGTACCCTGCGCGACATGGGCGTGAGCGTCACCATCGACGACTTCGGGATCGGCTATTCATCGCTGGCCTACCTGCAGCGTTTTCCTATCCACGCGGTCAAGATCGACCGCTCCTTCATACAAGGTGTGCCGCAGAGCCGTGGCGATGCCGCCATCACCAAGGCCATCATCAGTCTCGCGCACAGCCTGGAATGCGAAGTGGTGGCCGAAGGCGCGGAAACCCAGACGCAGTTCGACTTCCTGCGCGAGCATGATTGCGACAGCGTGCAGGGTTATTACTTCAGCGCACCCATGAGCGCCCAGAGCTTCGGCCGCCTGCTGGCAGCCCAGGCACAGGCCGACGGCCCGCTTGCCGCCCGCCTGCATTGAAACACCCTCGTTTCAAGCACGCCGCCAAACCAGCAAGCGGTTATTGGCCGGCATGGCATGGTCGTCCTGCAGCCGGAGCCCGATAGCCTGCGCCAGGCGGTCCACTTCCTCCATGTCGCGCAAACCCATGTGGGCGGCTTGCAGGCGCAGCGAAGCATCGAAGCGGGCATTGCTTTCGCTGGTGAATCTTCCGCCATAATTGAAGGGGCCATAAATGCAAAGCAGGCCCTCGTCCGTCAGCACCTGGCCGATGCCGGCAAACATGGCCTGCACTTCTTCCCAGGCCATGATGTGGCAGGTATTGGCCGTGAAGACGGCATCGAATTTCTCCCGCGGCCATACGCCGCCGCCAACATCCAAGACCAGCGGCGGCGGCAGATTCGGCACAGCCGTCTCCCGACGCCAGGCGTTGATGGAAGCGTGATTGCCTGGCAAGTCGCTGGTTTGCCAGATCAGATGAGGCAAGGCCGGGGCGAAGTACGCCGCATGCTGACCGGTGCCGCTGCCGATTTCCAGCACGCGGCGGACCGGTGCAAGCACGTCCCGCAATACGGCCAGGATGGGTTCGCGATTTCTTTCGCAGGCCGGCGAGAACTGCTTCATTGACCGCCCTCCCCGAAAATATCCAGCATGCCGGCGATACGCTCGCGCATGCGCGTGACGTGCGAACCTTCCCAATACACCTGGGTGCAGGCTTCGCACTCGAAGAAGCGTTCGTAATGGCGATGGCTGTG
>JAEWBA010000055.1 GCA_023391395.1 Pseudomonadota bacterium | reverse complement strand
GGCCATACCCTCCTCGATATCGGCTGCGGCTGGGGCGCGCTGGTAATCCGGGCCGCCGAGAAGTACGGAGCGAAATGCGTGGGGATCACGCTTTCGCAGAACCAGTTCGAACTGGCGAGGGAAAAAGTGGCGCGCGCCGGTCTTTCCGACCGCGTCGAAATCCGGCTGCAGGATTACCGCGACGTCGAGGGCAGTTTCGACCGCATCACCAGCGTCGGCATGTTCGAGCACGTCGGACTGAAGAATCTGCCGATGTATTTTTCAAAGATGCGCGCCCTGCTCCAGGACGACGGCTTCGCCATGAATCACGGCATCACGACCACCGATTTCAACAATGGCGAAACGGCTTACGGCGGCGGGGAATTCATCGACCGTTATGTCTTCCCGCACGGCGAACTCGAACACATCGGCACGGTGCTGACGGCAATGCAGGAAGGCGGATTGGAAGCGCTGGACGTGGAAAACCTGCGGCGCCACTATGCGAAGACCTGCGCCACCTGGGCGGAGAATTTCGAAGCGAATACCGAGCGCATCAAGCCCCTGGTGGACGACAAGCGCTTCCGCATCTGGCGGGTCTATCTTGCCGGCTGCGCCTACGCCTTTTCCCAGGACTGGATTTCGCTATACCAGGTGGTGTGCGTCAAGTCCGGGCGGGACGTCAACAGCTTGCCGTTATCGCGCCGCTACATGTACAGCTAAGTATCGAGAACGCACGGCTTCGGTGGGCACGCATCGAAGCCGGCCTATGCTTCCGGCTTGAGCTTTTCCGAGAATACCTTCCTGAACTTGGCAACTTTCGGCGCAACGACGAATGCGCAGTATCCCTGCATGGGATTCTGGCGGAAATAGTTCTGGTGGTAGTCCTCGGCCTTGTAGTAGGGACCAGCCGCGCTCAATTCAGTCACGATCGGTGCATCCCACACATTCGCCATTTCGGCGATCACCTGTCGCGCCGTTTCCTGCTGCTGAGCACTGTGGAAATAGATGGCGGATCGATATTGCGTACCGACATCGTTGCCCTGACGATTCAATGTAGTCGGATCGTGGATGGTGAAAAAAATCTCCAGGATTTCACGATAGCTCACTACCGTGGGATCGAAGCTCACCCGCACCACTTCGGCATGTCCGGTGGTGCCTTCGCAAACCTGCTCGTAAGTCGGACTGGGAACATGGCCGCCGGTATAGCCGGATTCCACATGTTCCACACCTTTGAGTTGCTGATATACCGCTTCCAGACACCAGAAGCATCCACCACCAAGGGTTGCCGTTTCCGTCGCCATGATTCGCTCCCTATGCGTATCCTATGAATGTAGCGCAAAGCCGGGCCGCTGCCTACGCAGAGAGATCAAACTGACAGGCAATGTTCTTTTTTGGGCATAATGGTCTAAACTTCGGCCTGTTAAGATGTCTAGACCTTCCTTCCACCCGGCCCCGCCCGAGTTCGACACCCGTCAGTTTCGCCACGCGTTGTCGCAGTTCGCTACCGGCGTCACCGTCATCACGACCTGCATGCCTGACGGCAGCTTCCTCGGGCTAACCGCCAGTTCTTTCAATTCGGTTTCGCTGGAGCCGCCCCTGGTGCTCTGGAGTCTGTCCTGCAATGCCGGCAGTCTGCCGACATTCACGAAGAATTCGCACTACGTCATCAATGTCCTCGCCGGCGATCAGGCCGCGCTGGCGGAACGTTTCGCGATGCGCATCGACAACCGCTTCGAGGGGGTAGACTTCGAACTCTCACCTACCGGCCTCCCCGTTCTCAGGGGCGTGACGGCATGGTTCGAATGCCATAACCGCAGCCGCTATCCGGAGGGAGATCACGTGATCTTTGTCGGAGAAGTGGAGCGTTGCGAAGTGACCCCGCGGCCGCCGCTGGTCTTTCACGGCGGGCGATTCGCCTCCATCCGTTAGCCGCCGCAGTGGCGGGCGGTTCATTTATCCCAGGCGCTCCAGGATGCCGGCCGAGTCGTGCGCGGCGCGGCGCAGACGGTCGTTCACGCCCTGCCATGCCGGCTCGCGCGGCGGGCTTTCCACCAGAATGACATCGGCCCTGGCGCCATCCAGGGAGCGCAAGGCGGCATACAAATCATGGGCGTATCCGGCCGGGTCCGCCGGCATGCGGATGTGCGCCGCGTTCGGCACTACGGCACCGGAATAGGTCATCAGCGCAAGGCGCCGTTGGGCGGCACGCAAGCGTTCCGCGACGGAAGCCAACTCGCCGCTATCGGCAAGTGCCACCGGCGTGCGCGGCGCATAGTGCGCCTCCAGCGTGCCCGAGGCACGCGGCGCGGCGGCATCGGGAGTATTCGGCATAGCGCCGAGCACGTCGGCGAGCCGGGAAGCGCTGATGTGCCCCGGCCGCAGCAGTACCGGCCCATGCGTCGCCAGCCGCGACAGGTCGAGAATGGTGGATTCGATGCCGACCTCGCTTTGCCCGCCATCAAGGACGCAGGCAAGCGCACTGCCGGCGCCGGTGCCGAATTCCTCGCGCACGTGCTGGGCCGTGGTCGGGCTGACATGGCCGAATTTATTGGCGGAAGGTGCCGCCACACCACCCTGCCCCTTCTTGAATTCACGCAACAGGGCTTGGGCCACCGGATGCGAGGGGCAGCGCAGCCCGATGCTGTCCTGTCCGCCGGAGACGGAGTCAGGGATGCTTGCCGCCCGCTTCAGGATCAAGGTCAACGGGCCGGGCCAGAAGGCCTCCATCAGCCTGCGCGCTTCTTCCGGCACCGGGTTGGCCCAGCGGCCAATGTCGGCTTCCGGCGCCAGGTGGACGATCACGGGATGATTGGCGGGCCGGCCCTTGGCGGCGTAGATCCTTGCAACCGCCGCGGGATTTTCCGCGTCCGCGCCAAGCCCGTACACGGTCTCGGTGGGAAAGGCGACCAGCTCGCCTCGCTCGAGCAGGCGGGCGGCGGCGCGGATGGCCGATTCGTCGAAGCGGGGGTCAGGCATGCGGCCTTCCTTGCATAAGGAAATCAGAGGGCGATGCCGAGGATATGGCAAGCCTGGCACAGGCTAGCCTGTGCCTCATCCAGGGTCGGGGCGATAAAGGTGATATGCCCCATCTTGCGCCCGCGCCGCGGATCGTCCTTGCCATACAAGTGCAGGTTCGCGCCCGGCAGAGCGAGCACCTGCTCCCAGGCCGGCTCGCGCGGCGACTCGCTGTCGCCTTCGAACCAGATGTCGCCAAGGATGTTCAGCATGACTGCTGGCGAGTGCTGGCGCACGTCGCCC
>JAEWBA010000137.1 GCA_023391395.1 Pseudomonadota bacterium | reverse complement strand
GCAGCACGATACGCCCTTCACTCGGCACCGATACCAGCACGTCGCCGTTCGGCGCCAGTGCCATGAATCGCGCCTGATTGATGCGCGCCCACAAGCGCACCCCGAAACCCGGCGGCACCGTCAGCGTGCGCGCGGCATCGAGGGGCGGCGCAGCCAGGGCGGACGGCACTTCCAACTGCACTGCAACGGAAGCGGGTGCCGCAGCGGAGGGCGCAGATGAGGATGGTGTGGCGGGCGCGGGCGAGCCGCTGGCGGCGGCGCTCACCTCCGAACCGCCGCCTCCACCGGAACAGCCGCACAGCGTCATCACGACCAAAAGCGCGGCGCCCCAGGCACGTATGCCGCCAGAATTACGCTCCGCATGCGGAGGACGAGAATCACCAGCCATATGAATTTTCACCCCGGAATCTTTCAATTAAGGCTTTTGTTTTTTTCAATCGCATCGATCAGATAACGTGATGAGAAGGGAGTTCCATGCATTGCTGAAATCCGTTCGCATCGGCTGACGCTGTTGGAAAGGCACAGAGGCGGAGAGCGCGCGGCAAGGCGCGGAGAAACATCGCGCAAGGCGTCAAGCCACGCGGAATCTGCTAGAGCCAGTAAGCAAACAGCCGCGCCATCCATTCGCGCAGGCGCTGGTACCAGCCGCGCCGGCTCCATTGGTCGGCACGGATCTCGGTGGATTCGGCCAAGTCATGTTGAAACAGGGCTTCCATGCGCTCGGCGAAATCGACATCGAGGACCACGGCATTGATTTCGTCGTTATGCAGGAAGCTGCGCATGTCGAGATTGGTGGAGCCGATGGTGGACCACACGCCGTCGATGACCGCCGTCTTCGCATGCAGCACGGCCGCCTTGCGTTCATAGACCCGAATGCCGGCGGCGAGCAGCTCAGTGTAATAGGAGCGGCTCGCATACAGCAGCGTGTCGTGATCGGAGAAGCTGGGGAAGATGAGTTTCACGTCCACGCCGCGTTGGGCCGCTGCCGTCAGCGCATCCACAATCTGTCGGTCCGGCACGAAATAGGCAGTGGTCAGATGCGCATAGCGGTCGGCGTAGGTAATCGCGGACACATACATCTTGAAGATGCTGTAGTCGCCGGCCTCGGCCACGCTTCCCACGGCTCGCACCAACGCCTTGCCCTGCGCCTTCAGCGGGGGGAAATAGCGTGCGCCCTCCAGCTCTTCCCCGGTCTGGCGCTGCCAGGTATCGAGAAACAGTTTCTGGAATTCGGCTACCACCGGCCCTTCGATGCGCATGTGGGTATCGCGCCAGGCAGCTTCGCGCGCATCGTCTGGCGGCGCACGGTGCTTGCTCTGCAGGATGGCGCTGCGCCCATAGACCCGGCTGATATTGACGCCGCCGGTGAAAGCGACGCGGCCATCGACCACCAGCAGCTTGCGATGGTCGCGCTGATTCAGTTCCCAGCCGCGCTCGGCCTTCAGCGGATTGATCGGGTTGTATTCGAGGACGTGGACGCCGGCTGTGCGCAGGCGTTCGAAGAATTCCGCCGGCGTGCCGATCGCGCCGACGCTGTCGTAGATGAAGTTGACCCGCACGCCGGCCGTGGCTTTGCGTATCAGCAGTTCGGCCAGCGCCTGACCGACCTCATCCGCTTCGATGATGTAGGTTTCCAGGTTGACATGGTCACGCGCGGCTTCGATCGCTTCCATCATGGCGCGCATGGTGAGGGGGCCGTCGTGCAGCAGGGTGACCTTGTTGCCGGCCACCAGCGGTGCCCCGCTGATGGCCTGTTCGGCGGCGAGATGCCGGTCGAGAATGGCGGTGGCGCCCGCCTTGTCGGCCATGCGCTCGAGCCGGGCGTTCTGTTGCGCCGGCTTCAGCGCTCCGCTGGCCAGGACGATCGCGGGCGAGGCCTTGGGTGCCTGCCGCTGCTGCAGCGTGCTGACATCGGGAAGAGTGGCACAGGAAGCGAAGAGAAAGAGAAAAATTCCTGCAATGAAGGCCGCACCGGCAAGACGGCAAGAGCTGAGAGAGGGGCTTGCCTTCGGTAGCGGAGTCATTGGGCGGGGACGCGCGGAAGTGGATGATGTCCTATTTGAATCGTTTCATCATCGGAAAATTCCGCGCTGCCTCATGCCCGGGCGCAAAGAAAATGCCGGCATTTGCCGGCAATCAGGGAAGCACAGATCGGGCGCTGTGCTGACGCCACACAGGATTCAGACGACTGGACCGATCGTCACTTTCTTGTTGTTCAGGCTGGAAATGGCGTAGCCCTTCAGCTCGATTTGCTCGAGCGCGTCTTGGACCGACAGGCCTGTTACGGGTTGGTGTTCGTCATCAAGATCGACGCTTTGCGCTTCGGTTTCCCAATCGATGTTGGTTGCCTCGTTCGGAATCGGCTTGCCTTCGGGAACGGCCAGGTAGGAAAAATGGCCGGGGGATTCTGGGCGTTTGTACACATCAACTTTCATCGCTTCATCCTCACAAAAAAGTATGACTGCGCGCCGTGACTGCGGGATGTGATCGCCTCGTCGCGGCACTTCATGGCAGCCACGATCAAGTGTGCGCGTTGCGGAAATAAACCAGCGCATTCGCCGTACTTCCTCCCCTCTGAGTCTGCCCTCCCGTTTCGGTTCCTTCACGTCATGGAGGTACGAGCGCTCGCGGGCGGCACCTTCAACGCGTTAGCGCCGCGTCTCTTTTCTCCCCTTTTCTTTGCGAGTCGTCAAGCGAGTCGCGCAAATCCTTTGCTGTTCAGGCAAATTTTCCGAAATAAATCTTTCCGTATTGCATAAATGGGTATTGAACCCGGGAAAGACGCTTCTTAGAATGGAGAAACATTGTGTTACATCAAGCGTGGGTAATCCGCGCTGCTACCGGCGCTTCGCCTGTGGCGCGCGAGGACCTCCGCCACGGCAAGGCCGTGTTCTCGAAAGTGTTTGGAAAGTATGTCAAAAGCCTTTTTTGCACAGAAACGCAACGCCAAGAAAAACAAGACCCTCCGTAGCAAGATTCTTCGCAGCGCATTTGCCCTCGCCCTGGGCTGCTTCGCAGCGACAACGTGGGCACAAAGCCTCTCCATGAATACCGATCGATTGCAGGCCGCAACTCCTTTGAGCGCGCCGCTGATCGATACCACTCTCAATGAACAGGTGGTGATGGTGCCCGCTGTTTCCGGTGGGCGTCGGGTCGAACTCGAAACCACGATTTTCAAGCCCAGTGGGGATGGCCCATTTCCGGTGGTTCTCATGAACCACGGCAAGGCACTCGGCAATCCGCGTGAACAAGGACGCGATCGCTTCGTCGTCCTCAGCAAGGAATTCGTCAAGCGCGGCTATGCGGTCGTGATTCCCATGCGCAAGGGCTTTTCCAAGTCCGGTGGCCAGTACGTCGATTACGGCTGCAACATGACCAGCAATGGGCAGGCCCAGGCCGACGATCTGGAAAGCACGCTCGCTTATTTGCGCACCCAGTCCTGGGCGGATTCGGAACGCGTTCTGGTGGCTGGCCAATCCTATGGCGGCCTGGCCACCATGGCGTTCGGCATGCGCAATTACCCGGGCGTGCGCGGACTGATCAATTTTGCCGGCGGCCTGAAGGTGCATGGCGGCGATTGCCGCTGGCAGGCTTCGCTGGTCCAGGCATTTTCTACCTACGGCAGCAGGACCAGCCTGCCGAGCATCTGGTTCTACGGCGCCAACGATCATCACTTCGGGCCCGAACTCGCTGCGCGCATGCATAGTGCTTATATGCAGGCCGGCGGCCAGGCAACGCTGATTGCCTATGGTCCCTTCAAGAACGATGCGCACAGCATGAGCGGCAGCCGAGATGGCGTGAAGATCTGGTGGCCGGAAACGGCGAAATTCCTGCGGGGAATCGGCATGCCGGCCGACGAGGTGTATGCCCTGGTGGATGACACGCGCTTCGCCAAGAGCGATTTTGCGCCGGTCGACGACGTGGCGGCGGTTCCCTATCTGGAAGCGCAAGGCCGCGAGCAGTATCGCGCCTTCCTCAACAAGCCTTTCCCGCGCGCCTTTGCCATTTCATCTAGCGGCGCCTGGAGCTGGGCCGAGGACGGGGACGATCCCGCCGAGCAGGTGTTGGCGGAATGCCAGCGCAACAGCAGCTCGCCTTGCAAGCTGTATGCGGTAGACAACTATGTCGTCTGGACCGGCGATGTCATGCCTGCCGGCAGCATGCAGGCGACCAACGGCTCCGTCGAAGCGCGCAAGCAAACCGGCCCCTGATCGCCCTCTCGCTTTCCGATTCGCCTTTTCTCTCCTGCCCGCGCCTGCAATCGGCGCGGGCAGTTTCTTTTTGGTAAGGCCGCGAAACTTCGCCTGTGCAAGGCGGTCATTCCTTCATCGCAGTGATGGGAATGACAATGGTCGAACAGAAATGGCCGGATTGCATCTGGATCGTGCGCCATGGGCAAAGCGCAGGCAATGTCGCGCGCGATGCTGCGGAAGCCGCCGGCCTGCCGCTGATCGACATTGCCACGCGCGACATCGACACGCCGCTTTCTCCCTTGGGTAAGCGCCAGGCGGAGGCTCTCGGCCACTGGTTCGGCGCCATGCCGCCCGAGGAGCGGCCAAGTGTCGTGCTGTGTTCTTCCTATGTCAGGGCGCGCGAGACCGCGCGCATCGTCCTGGAAAGCGCGGGCATCGACTCCGAGAGTGTGACTTTCCAGGCCGATGAGCGTCTGCGCGAAAAGGAATTCGGCATTCTCGACCGCCTCACGCGGCTCGGCATCCGCAACAAGTATCCCGAGCTCAGCGAGCAACGCGCCCATGTCGGCAAGTTCTATTTCCGGCCACCCGGCGGCGAAAGCTGGTGCGACGTCATCCTGCGCCTGCGCAGCTTGCTCGACACCATCTGCCGCGAATACCGGCGCGAACGGGTGCTGATCGTCGGCCATCAAGTGATTGTCAATTGCTTCCGTTACCTACTGGAACGCCTGGACGAGCAAACCATCCTCGCCATCGACCGCGCCAACGACGTGCCCAATTGCGGCGTGACTTCCTATGAGTTCGATCCGGCGCGTGGCCGCAACGGCAAGCTGGTGCTGCGACTGGTCAACTTCGTGGCGCCCCTGCGGCAGGAAGGCGCTCCCGTCACGGTGGAACCCGACGTGCAGGCCGCGCCGCGCTCCTGAGGAAAGTCCGCCATGAACGACGATTTTTCGACAGAACGCATTATTGCCATCGACGATGCGCAGCTGCGCGCCTGGCCGCTGCCCATGCCGCCTGCGGATGGCGACAAGGAGGAGCGCGGGCGCGTGCTGGTGCTGGCCGGTTCTCGCGAAATGCCGGGTGCCTTGCTGCTCGCCGCCAACGCCGCCTTGCGTGCCGGCGCCGGCAAGCTGACTCTGGCGACAGGTGCCAGCATCGCTTCCATGGTGGCTGTGGCGATTCCCGAAGCGCGCGTAATTGCCTTGCCCGAGACCGAGCAGGGCGGCATCGCGCCGATTGCCGCCGAGGCCATCGGCCCCTTGCTGGCGCGTCGCGACGCAATCCTGGTCGGCCCCGGCATGCAGGATGACGGCGCCACCTGTGCGCTGGTGATGTCCCTGCTGCCACACCTGAATGGCGCAAAGCTGGTGCTCGATGCCGGTGCCATGAACGTGGTGCGGCGCCAGTTGCAGGCGGTGGACCCGAGTGCCGCGACGCCGCAGAAATTCGTGTCGCGCTTCGAGACCCCCGTACTCCTGACGCCGCATGCCGGCGAGATGGCGCATCTGTGCGCCAGCGACAAGGGGGCGGTGCAGAGCGATCCCTGCCTGGCGGCGCGCCAGGCCGCGCGGCGCTGGAATGCGCTGGTGGCGCTGAAGGGCGCATGCACTTACATCGCGGCGCCCGGCGGCGAAGTGTGGCGGCACGAAGG
>JAEWBA010000384.1 GCA_023391395.1 Pseudomonadota bacterium | reverse complement strand
TTCAAAGCCAGGATATTGGTCTGAAAGGCGATGCCGTCGATGACGCCGATGATGTCGACAATCTTCCGGGACGCGTCGCTGATGGATGCCATGGTATCGACGACTTGCGACACGACCATGCCGCCCTTGCCGGCCACTTCCGAGGCCGATGTCGCCAACTGATTCGCCAGGCGCGCATTGTCGGCGTTCTGCTGGACGGTGGACGTCAGTTCTTCCATTGAGGATGCCGTCTCTTCCAGCGAGCTGGCTTGCTGCTCGGTGCGCGAGGACAGCTCAAGATTGCCGGCGGCGATCTGGCTTGATGCGGTGGCGATGGTTTCGGTGCCGCTGCGTACCTGGCTCACGATCGAAACCAGGCTGGCATTCATATCCTTCAAGGCTTGCAGAAGCTGGCCGGTTTCGTCTTTCGATGACACCTCGATCGTCCCGGTAAGGTCGCCATCGGCCACGCGGCGAGCGGCGGTGACTGCGGTGCCCAGGGGGCGCGTGATGCCGGCGGTCAATCGCCAGGCCCCGACGATGCCGAGTGCGAGAACCAGGGCAGCCAACAGGAGCAGATGGTTGCGGCTCGATGCCTCGATGGCGCTGATTTGCGCGGCATCCGCATCGAGGCGCTTGCGCTGGAGCTCGACAAAGTCAGCCAAGGCTTTCTGGTAATTCTTGGCGGCTGGCAGATAGGTCGCTTCGAAGGCCTCATCGGCCGCGTCCATCCGGCCCAGGTTCTTGAATTCCATGACGCTGTCGCGGCCTGCCTCATAGGACTTGTGGCTGGCAAGGACATTGGCATAGGCATTCTTTTCCTCCGGGCTGAGCAGCATGGGCTCGAGCTTTTCCATGATTTGCAGAGACGCCTTCGCGTCTTCGGCGGCATCGCTTTCAAAGAGTAAGGAAAGCGATGCATCCGTGCTCTTGGCGATGGCGGTGATGCGCGTGGTGCCTAGCGAGACATGCTTGGCCAAGTCGCTGACCATTCGTTCCTTGGCAATCGGCATTTCCATCATGGCCTTGGTCGCGGCGGCGATCTTGTTCATCTGCCAGACGCCGATTGCGGTAATGAGGATGGCCAGCGCCAGGATGATGCCGAAGCCGCATGCCAGGCGCGCGCCGATTTTCATGTTCCCTGCAATGTTCATTTCTTGTTCCGTGTTGAAGTGTTCAATGGATGGCGGCCGCAAGCAGCCCCATGTCTTCCGAAGACATCAGCTTGTCGATATCGATCAGGATCAGCATGCGCTCGCCCAGGGTGCCCAGGCCGACTAGGAAATCGGTGTCCAGAGTGCTGCCCATGTCCGGGGCCGGCTTGATCTGCTCGGCACCGAGCGTGATGACGTCGGATACGCTGTCGACCACCATGCCGATCACGCGCTCGCGGATATTGAGGATGATGACGACCGTGAACTGGTCGTAGACAGGCGTGCCGAGATGAAAACGGATGCGCATGTCGAGGATCGGCACGATGATCCCGCGCAGGTTGATGACACCTTTGATGAAGTCGGGCGCATTGGCGATCCGGGTCACGCTGTCGTAGCCGCGGATTTCCTGCACCTTCAAGATATCGATTCCGTACTCTTCCTTGCCGAGTGTGAACGCGAGAACTTCGGTCGCGCCCATTCCTGTGTCACTGCCTTCCATGATGCGTGCTTCACTTTCTGCTTCTGTTTGCTAACAAATGGCTTTTTCGCAGCGCGCTTGCATGCCCGATTTCCACCGCCGCGGATGAAGGACAGCACGCTTGCTTTGTTTCCTTACGGCAACAAATCGGCAATCTTGAGCTTTTTCTTGCTTTAGCGCAATAAAAAGGAGTCTCGATTCGATGGAAAACAACAGTGAGAGGACAAAGAGCGAGGACGAGCGCTCTCGTCCTCGTCTGGTCAGGAGAGAGGAATCTTGTGCCTAGCCCGGGATGGGTTCTATAGGCGCTTGGCGGTCACCACGCGGGCCTCGCCGCGTTCGCCCACCGTATGCAGCGTCACGGGTCGGCGCCAGACGCGGCCGAGATAATCCAGCACTCGCTCCGCCCGCGCCAGATCGACGCCACGGCCATCGCTCTGGTGGTCATGCACCAGTTGCAGGCTGCCGTCCACATGCAGATGATTGGCTGCCACGCGCGGGGCGCCGTAATTGAACTTGGGCGAAAGAATCGCTTCGTGGACCGCGTGGATATCGCGCTCGGCGATGCGAATATCGCCGTCGTCGCGCTCTTCGTAGACGAACAGTTCCAGCTTTTCGATCAGCTCGGCGGTGAGGTAATTGCGGATGAAGCCGAAATCGTCCTCTTCCTTGCAGATGCGCCGGGCCGCTTCCAGGCCCTGTTTCTCGACGATGTCTTCCCAGATCGAGAAGCCGAGGTGATAGGGATTGACGGCAAGGGCGAGCTGCCGGTCGGCCGCATAAGGCCGCACCACATCGGAGTGGGCCTTGATGGCGGACAGATAAAGATCCTGGGGCAGGAAGTCCGCCTCGCGCAGCAGCCGCGCATGCCAGTACGAGGCCCAGCCTTCGTTCATGATCTGGCAGGCGAACACCGGGTAGAAGTAGAAGGATTCCTCGCGCACCGCCAGGAAGATGTCGCGTTCCCAATCTTCCATTTCCGGCGCATAGTGGGCGATGAACCAGAGCAGGTCGTATTCCGGATAGGGCGGAATGGCCATCCGCCGTGCACTGGTATGCGGCTCCTGATGCGCTTCTTCGCCGGGAAGCTGGCGGTAGCGTTGCTGAAAGCTGTCGACCTTCGGTTCGGCATGCGGTTTGTCCGGCGGCGGCGCGTAAGGCGAGCGGTGCAGCTCGCGGCTGACGTCGATATGCGGCTCCAGGGCCAGCGCGGCATCCAGCACTTGCTCGACGCGCT
>JAEWBA010000359.1 GCA_023391395.1 Pseudomonadota bacterium | reverse complement strand
ACGCCGAACAGATCTCCCTTCATGGGAAAGCCCAGCACCTGCTCGTTGCCGATCTCGTCGATCATGACAGTCTTGAGGAAGCCTGAGTACACAACATACAGCATGTCGAAAGCCTGGCCGATGGTATGCACGCGCTGACCGGCCTTGAACTGCACATGCTGAAACTGGTATTCGTCGGCGGCCGCGCCTGCCGGGGTCGGGATGCCAAGCAGATCGCACAGTTCGCGCAAACCGGACCAGAGCTTGGCATTACGTTGCCAGCTACCCGTCAGGGAAAGGTGGTCCATCACATTGGATCGCATATCCGAAAGCTGAGTCGTCAACATTGCAGCTCCTTGTTCTTGAAAAAAGGAAAATGAATAACAAGCAAGTGAGGCGATTATGTGAGCCAGTGCAATTTCTGAGAATCAGCGTTCGGATGAAAATAGCGGTGGGAAAGTAGCAAGCTCGATAAGCGTTTTCCTACACGCATTTGAGTAGCAGCAAATGACACCTTTGCTCATGCACAGCACAGGAAAAATTGTGCTTTTCGCCAGCTTCCTTGTAAGCCTGTTACGGCTTTGTGGCATGGCTGCCACGGACATGTTGCCGCAATGGTTTGCCGCTCTAAAAACGATTGCAATGCGGATACGCCAATGCAAAATGGAAACCTGTAAGTAAATGTAAGGGCACGTCCGCCGCAAGACGGACAGGCAAGGTTTCCTGATCGACGCAGGGCAGTTTCGCCATCGCAGTTGCAGGCGCAGTGCAGCCCTTTTTCCAAGGCACACGCTGGAGAAAGGCCATCATGTTTTACCCCCGGGTCTTGCGGCCCTGCACGCTGGCGCTGGCGGTGGCGACTGCACTTGGCGCGCCGGCGCGCGCTAGCTCTCTTCCCGGCCCGGTTTCGCAAGAGGCGGCGTTCATGATCGAACGCAGCAACTCGCGTTCTTATCTCGCCCAAATCCATGCCGATTACGCCTATGCACTGGGCATCAGCGGCAAGGGCGTGCGCATTGCCGTGCTGGACAGCGGCATTTCCGCCGGCCACCTGGAATTCCAGCAGGCGCTCAAGCTGGCGCAAGGCTTCGATACAGCCACCGGTTCCGTCAATGTTGGCGACCGCCGGGGACATGGCACTCACGTGGCGGCAATTATCGGCGCGGTGCGCGATGGTCGCGGCATCCACGGCGTGGCCTACGACGCCCAGCTTTTGCCGATCAAGGTCTTGCAGGACAATGGCACCGGCTCTACCGAGATGCTCGATCGCGGCTTGCGCCACGCCATCGGCAAGGCCCCGATTGCCAACATCAGCATTGCCGCAGCCGGCGCCTACGATCCCGCGGCGGTGCGCGAAGCGGTGCAGGCCGGCATGCTGGTGGTGGTGGCAGCCGGCAACCAGGGCGCTCCCAATCCGGCCTGGCCGGCGCGGTTTGCGCGCGAACCCTGGGCCAATAGCCAGATCATCGCGGTCGGCGCCGTCGATGGCGAAAACCGCATTGCCCCATTTTCCAATCGTGCCGGCGATACCGCAGCCTGGTTCCTGGTCGCTCCGGGTGTCAACATTGCTTCGGCCTATGCCGACGGCGGCTATGTTCTGATGAGCGGCACGTCGATGGCGGCGCCTATCGTCAGCGGGGCGGCCGCCCTGCTCAAGCAGCGCTGGCCGGCCCTGCGCGCCGAGCAGGTGGCCGAGATCCTGCTCCTGACCGCCACCGACCTGGGTGCGCCGGGTATCGATCCGATCTACGGGCGCGGCCTGTTGAACGTGGAGCAGGCCATGCAACCAGTCGGCACGGTGGTGACCAGCAGCTTCAACGGCAACATGATCAAGGTGCTGGAAAGCGCACTGCAACCCTCGGCCGCCACAGGCAAGCTGTGGGCCCTGGCAGCCCTGGGCAATCTGCGCGTGGTTGGGTTGGATGCCTTCCGCCGCGATTTCCAGGTCGATTTGGGCGCCATCGTGGCACGCCCGCCCTCCTTGACCCTGGAACAGGCATTCGGCGGCATCGAGCGGCGTCTCGACGTCGGCGAAACCGTATTGACCGACGGTGCGCGCCTGACGGCGGTGTATGCAAAGCCGCGCGTTGCCATGGATTCACTACCCGCGTCGCGCACGCAGGCGCGCCAACTGGCCGCTTTTTCCTACGTGGCCAGATATGAAAATGGCGCCGAAGCCGCCATCGGCGCCGGCGGCATGGCTGCCCATTACTTCGGCATCGGCGGCCTGGCGCTGGCAAACGGCCTGCCGCTTGCCGATCCGGTGCTGGCGCATCCTTATTTCAGCCTGGTTCCGAATGCCGCCCATGCCGCGATCGCGCGCCAGATCGGCGGGCCGGCCGGCTTCAAGCTGAAGTTCGGCATGTTGAACGCTGGCTTGAACCGCATGTTCGCATCCCAGGAAACGCCGGCGCGCGAAGGTCCTTTCCTGCCCGGCATGTGGGATGGCTTGCGCGCCGATGCGACGCTGATCGAACTCTCGAAATCCCTGGGCGACGCGGCGTTCTCCTTGTCGTTCACGCAAACCAGCGAAGCCGACGCCTATCTCGGCGCGCGCTCCTCGGGCGCACTGGCGCTGGGGCAGCATGCCACCACCGGCTCGGTCCAGCTTGCCGGCGCGCTGCTGCTGACGCCCGGTCTGGCGTTGGCGGCACAGGCCGCCTATGGCTTGACCCCGGACATGAGTAGCCGCAACAGTCTGATCACCGGCATCAGCGGCTTGCGCACCAATGCGTTTTCGCTGGCGCTGATCGCCTCCGATCGCCTGCGCAAGGGCGATCGTTTCAGCCTGTCGCTGGCGCAGCCGATGCGCGCCTATGCCGGGCAGATGACGATGGATGTGCAGACCGGGATCGACGCCGCCGGGGCGCCGCTGCGGCAGCGTTTGCAGTTCGACATGATGCCTTCGGGGCGTGAGCTGAAAGCGGAACTGGGCTATCAAACCCCGGTCGGTCGGGATGCGGCCGCCGCGCTCGCCGTGCTCTTGCGACGGCATCCGAATCACCTCGCGGAGGCGGCCACCGAAAGGCTGCTGGCCTTGCGTTACACGCGCCGGTTCTGAATCGCCGCAACGCTGGACACACAGGCGGCAGGGCGCTAAGC
>JAEWBA010000212.1 GCA_023391395.1 Pseudomonadota bacterium | reverse complement strand
GAAAATGAAATAGACGGCGCCCACCAGGCATAGCGCCGCCCAGATGTAATCCAGCTTGAACGGCTGGTTCATGTAGAGCAGGGCAAACGGAACGAACACCGCCAGGGTGATCACTTCCTGCATGATTTTCAGTTGTGCCAGGCTGAACTCGGTATAGCCGATGCGGTTGGCCGGCACCTGCAGCAGGTATTCGAAGAGGGCGATGCCCCAGCTCGCCAGGGCTGCGATCCACCATGCCTTGTGGTTCAGGCCCTTCAGGTGGCCGTACCAGGCGAAGGTCATGAAAATATTGGACAGGATCAGCAAGCCGGCAGTTTGTGCGAAGACCGGGATCTGCATGGCGTTCAGATTTTCTGGATGGGCTGCCCCGCCACCGCAGGCACGAAGCCATGTGCCGGTCCCTGGCCGGGAATCGCGATGAAGGGATCGATCTGCAGCAGCGGAATCAGCGCGAAGGCACGCTCCGTCAGGCGCGGATGCGGCACCGTGAGGGATTCGGTGGCGATGCGCTCTTGCCCGTAGAGCAGGATGTCGAGATCCAGAGTGCGCGGCGCATTCCGGAACGGGCGCTCGCGGCCGAACTCGCCTTCGATGGCCTGGAGTTCGCGCAGCAAATCCGCAGCCGGCAGGCGCGTTTCGAGGCGCGCAACGGCATTGATGAAGTCGTCGCCACCGGCATCGACGGGCGCGGTGCGAAACAGGTTGGATTGTCCGCTCAGCGTGGTGTCGGGAAGCTGGCCGAGGCGCAGGATGGCGCGCTGTACATTGCCGCGCGCATCATTCAGGTTTGCACCGATGCCGATGAAGGCCACGACCGGCGCTGAGCTCACGCGGTTTCTCCGCTGGCAGGCACATCCTGCCGCTTGCCGCGCCCGCTCCGGCGCCGGCGCTTCTTCGCCGGCTGGCCTTCGCCTTCGCTCCTCGGTTTTTTCGCCAACAGTTCCTCTCGGCCGGGGCCGTCGGCATCCATGAAGGCGGTCCACCATTCGCCGATCTCGGCATCGATCTCGCCGGATGCGCAGCGCAGCAGCAGGAAGTCGTAGCCGGCGCGCAGGCGCGGGTGTTCGAGCAGCTTGTAGGGCGACTTGCCGGTACGCCGCTCGAAGCGCGGCTGCATGGCCCAGATGTCGCGCATGTCGGAAGTGATGCGGCGCTGCAGGGCCAGCTTCTCGGTCTGTGTATTCAGCACGTCGTCGGCCGCCAGGTGCAGCGCGGGAATCGGATATTCGCCGGCCGCCTTGTAGGCATTCCATTTTTCCAGCACCTGGTGCCACAGCAGGGCGGCGAACAGGAAACCGGGCGACACCGGTTTGCCCTGGCGTATGCGTTGATCGGTATTGGTCAGCGACAGGGTGACGAATTTCGCGCCGAGCGGCTGTTCCAGCACCACGTCGAGCAGCGGCAGCAGGCCGTGATGCAGACCCTCCTTGCGCAACTGCTTGAGGCAGGCCAGCGCATGGCCGGAGAGGAGCAGCTTGAGCATCTCGTCGAACACGCGCGCCGCCGGCACATTGTTGACGAGCGGGGCCATCACCTTGATCGGTTCGCGCGTGGAAGGATCGATGCTGAACTCGAGCTTGGCGGCAAAACGCACCACGCGCAGGAGGCGCACCGGGTCTTCGCGATAGCGTTCTTCCGGAACGCCTATCATGCGCAGGGTCTTGTTGCGGATATCGGCCACGCCCTCGTGGTAATCGAGCACGGTTTGCGTGGCCGGATCGTAGTACATGGCGTTGATGGTGAAGTCGCGCCGCGCCGCATCCTCGTGCTGTTCGCCGAAGGTGTTGTCGCGCAGCACGCGGCCGTGCTCGTCCTTGGGCGCGCTGTCCGCCGAAGCGCCGCGGAAGGTCGTGACTTCGATGATCTCCTGGCCGAACATCACGTGCACGATCTGGAAGCGGCGGCCGATGATGAAGGCGCGCCGGAACAGGCGCTTGACTTGCTCCGGCGTGGCATTGGTAGCCACATCGAAGTCCTTCGGCTTCACGCCCAGGAGCAGGTCGCGCACCGCGCCGCCGACGATGAAGGCCTTGAATCCGTTTTCCTGCAAGGTCTTGGTGACGCGCACCGCGTTCGGCGACAGCAAATTCGGATCGATGCCGTGTTCACGCGGACCGAGCCTCGCCGGCTGCGGTACGCCAGCTTTCTTGTTGCCGCCGAGGATGCGCCGGATAAGCTTTTTAATCATCGAATAAATTCAGGATGGGCCAGCCCTGCGCCTGTGCATGGGCTTTCAGGAGAGCGTTCGGATTGGTGGCGATCGGGTGCGTGACTGCCGAGAGCAGGGGGATGTCGTTCTGGGAATCGCTATAGAAGTAGCTGCGCTCGAAGCTGTTCAAGCTCTTTCCCATGCCAGCCAGCCAGGCTTGCGTATGCGTTACCTTGCCGGGGCCGGAAGTGGGAATGCCGTGCAGTTTGCCGGTGAAATTGCCGTCGACGGCGACTTCGGGCATGGCCGCGATGAGGTGGCGGACACCGAAAACTTGGGCAATCGGTTCGGTCACGAAGTGATTGGTTGCGGTGATGATGGCGACCAGCTCGTCGGCATCCAGGTGGCGCTTTATCAGATCGAGCGCCACCGGCCGGATCGCCGGGCGGATCACTTCCGCCATGAATTGTTCGCGCCAAGCATCCAGTTGGCGGCGCGGGAATTGCGCCAGCGTGCCGAGCACGAATTCCAAATAGACGACTGGGTCCAGGGTGCCGGCCTCGTATTGGGCGTAGAACTCGGCGTTGCTGCGCGAGTAGCTCTCGGCGTCGACTGCGCCGACACGTACCAGAAATTGCCCCCACTCGTAATCCGAATCGAGCGGCAAGAGGGTATGGTCAAGATCGAATAAGGCGATATTCATTCAGGATTGTAATTCGACGCCGGCTTGCAGCAAATCTCGCAAGAGCGGCAGAGTGATGGGACGCTGGGTTTCCAGCGAATACTTGTCCAGCGCGGTCAGCATGGCGGAGAGCGAGGGCATGTCGCGCCGGAAATGTGTGATCAGGTAGGGGAGCACGCCCGCCGACAATTGCATTCCGCGCGCCTTCGCCGCTTGGCTCAAGGCATCGATCTTCTCGTCATCGCTCAAGCCGTGCACCTGATAGATCAGGCCCCAGCCCAGGCGAGTGCGCAGATCTTCGCGCAAAGCCAGCCGCGCCGGCGGCAGGGAACCGGCCGCAATCAGGGCAGCGCCATTTTCGCGCGCCTGGTTGAACAGGGCGAAGGCGGCGATTTGCGATTCGGGCGAGAGCTGCTCGCAGTCGTCCAACAAGTACAGGCGGATGTCGGCCGCAAAGGTCCAGGCTCCTGGCGCGGCATCGGCCGGCACGTAGCGTGCTGAGGGTGCAGCCGCCAGTGCGTGTAGGAGA
>JAEWBA010000147.1 GCA_023391395.1 Pseudomonadota bacterium | reverse complement strand
GCCGTCGCCCGCTGCTGCACCTGTAGGCGCCGGCTCCGTTATTTCTTCAGCAAGGGGCAGTTGCTATCGCTGAGCGGCTGGAAGGCCTGGTCACCAGAGATGGTCTGCTTGATGGTCAAGCATGTCCTGGGCGCCTTTCGATTCCGCAGGCGTCTTCACCTGCGCCAAGTACATGTCGTGCGCCATCTTACGGATGGCAAGGCGCCGTCATACCCGCCGAATCATTCTTTCGGACGCGCTCCCTCTTTTTCCTGAGCCAGAACACTGCCGCCTCCCGCGGCATACTTCGGCAAGGTATCGTCGATGGGCCACCAATTGCATTTGGAGGCGACATGGAAATGCGCGCACGGCCCCACGCTCAGGGGCTCGTTGATGAGTCCCGCGCGTATGCGCAGCACGCCGGGAAGAGAAGCGCGATAGCTGTACAGGGGTGAGCCGCAGACGCGGCAGAAGCAGCGCTTCTTGCCCGGGCTGGATTCATACTCGGTGATCAATTCCGCGCCCGCGAGCAGCCGGAAGGCGGCTTGTCTCACCGGCGTATTGGTGGCGAAGGGCGTGCCCTGGGCCTTGCGGCATTGGCTGCAATGACACACCTGGACCGGCTCCAATTCCGCATCGATGCGGAAGCGGACGCCGCCGCACAGGCAGCTAGCTGTATACATCTCACCTCCTTCGCCAGTGAACTGCGTATCGCAGATGCGCATTGTGCCACGCGCGAACCGGCACAGTTACGTCTTGGATACTGCACGCGGCAAAAGCTTGCCTGGGCGATTCGTTTTCCGTCAAAGCAAGTCCACTTGAGGCAAGGGCCTCTCTCAGCTCTTTGAGGTGTATCAACGTCCAGTGCAACGCATCATGGCTGTCTGGCGATCTTGAATACGCGGTCTATAGTGAAATACACCCTCCTTAAAACAAGGAGCCGCACCAAGAACCATGATGGAGGTAATCATGAAAGCCGTTCCGATTCTCCTCGCGGCAGCGTTGCTAGCCGGTTGCTCCGGCATGGGCATGCATCGCAGCAGCGGCACCGGAAGCACGATGAGCAGCAGCATGGGCAGCACGATGGACAACAGCTCGAGCTTCCAATCGCGCGCCTATGGCCCTGCGACCCCGCTGGAAGGACCGAATTCCGGCATCAATAGCAGCGCCTATTAATCGCAACAGCTCTCGGCAACATCCTGAAAGCCTCTCCGTAGCCCCGCTCTTCACTCCCATTCCGCTTCCCGCAGCCTACACACTCATGTTCCGCCGATTGGCGGCAAGTCTTATTTACGGGAACGGCTTGGCGAGCCGAAGGGGATCGGCTTATAGCCATCATCTGCAGGGCTGGAGCAGGGCTTCGGACAAGCGTGTTCGATCAGTCGCGATTGTGCAGGCATGAGCCGACCACGTCGGCGGCTCCGGCGCGCTGCAATTGGCCGATCGCCCACTGGGCGAGTTCGGCAGGTTTGCGCTGCAGGTAGCGCCGGTTTGCTTCGCGTACCAGGCCGATCTCGGCCATCATGCGCTCGACCTCGTCCAGCGCAATGGAGCGGTGCTCGAGCAGCAGGAACTTGAGCAGGACCTTGATGGCATTCTCCGCATTGCGGACCGGGTCGCCGGCGAGATAATCGAGGCGCGAGGAGGCGCGCGCCAGCGCACCAGCGACATCGATGAAGGGCGCGCCGTGGCCGGGAATCACTAGCCTCACGTCAAGGGTGGAAATCAGGGCCAGCGTGGCACGCACCTCATCAAAGCCGGACTCTCCTTCGAGTTCGGGAAAGATTACGCCGAAGCCGTTCTCCCACAGCGCATCGCCGGAAATCAGGATGCGTTCGGACGCGCAATACAGGATCAGCGCATGCGGATCGTGGCCGGGCGCGGCCAACGCCTGCCACTCCAGGTCACCCATCGTCAGCACGTCTCCAGGCGCCAGCGTGGCGTCGAAGTCAAATCGCGGGCACTGCTGGGCGGTGGCGCGATAGCTGAGCAGCTCTTCATCCCATGCGCGCACCTTGTCGGCTTCGGCTTGCGGGATCAGGGTTGTGCAGCCATATTCCCGCTGCAGCGCGGCGTTGCCGCCGCAATGATCGGAATGCAGGTGGGTATTGACCAGGCGGTCCAGTTTGCGGCCCTGCAGGGCATGGCGCACCAGCTCCAGGGTTTGCTCCGCATGCGTCGCATAGCCGCTGTCGATCAGCGTCGTCTCGTCGCGGCCAAGGAAGAGGATGTTGTTCGACGACAGCCAGCCGCGTTGGAATACGCGCATCGAGGCTGGCAGAGTCAGCGACAGTTCAGCAGGCCGGCTCATCGCTTCATCTGGAAGGCAAGCGAGATCTTGGCGAACTCGACCAGAAGTTCGCGCGTGCCGCCGTTGAAAGTGGCAAAGGCGGTCCCAGTGCGTACCACCAGTCGCGGCGGGAATAGCCAGGACAGATAGGGAATGCCGATCATCTTGGCGCTGCGCACATCGCGCCACTCGACGCGCTTGTCGTACAGCCAGGTCTGCGAAATACCCCTGTCGTCGACCGTGGTGGTCGAGCGCAGGAACCAGTAATAGCTGAGGCCCAGCACCAGCGCAGCGCCCAGCAACAGCATCTTGACGCCGAATCCGTATTCGAACAGCGGAAAGCGCAAGCTGATGCTGACTGCATAAACCGCCAGCCCGATCGAGACGACGGTAGCCATCAGCTTGAACCAGGCATTGTAGGCAGGTCCGCTGACCGGCGTTTCGGGTTTATAGAACTGCATGCTCTCTCTTCCAATCGAGTAGTGAACCGCCGGCGCGCCTGGCCTGGAGTGGCTGGCCGCTGCCGTCAGCCGCGATTATCTCCCAGTTGGCCCACCCTTGGGCCAATGCGACGAAACCGTCGGTTACCGCAAGTCTTGCCGGCGGCGGGCGATTTCGCTCCAGACCGCGCGCTTGTTCTCTTCGCTGGCCGTGCCCCAATGCGCAATCTCGTCCAGGGTGCGCAGGCATCCTTCGCACAGGCCGGTGTGCGGATTCATCCGGCAGACGTTGACGCAGGGTGAAGG
>JAEWBA010000091.1 GCA_023391395.1 Pseudomonadota bacterium | reverse complement strand
AAATCAGCGCCTCTTCTGGAGCCGCGACGCGCACCGTCGCGAGAGGCAATTATAAGACCGGGGAGGGCATTCTCCGATGAAGACCCGGCGTGCCTTCAGCTCGGAAGACCGTCAACCGGACCCGGATGCTCCACTCGACAATTCTCATACTGCGGTCAGACGTCAGAGGATTCATCGGAACTTGATAGGGGTATGCTGCACGGTCGGCATCAGGCAAAGAGGTTTACTTGCGGCGCAGTTTGAAGATGTAGTAGGATGAAATCGTCCTACAATTTACATCTTACGGACCGCACCTTACATCCAAGGATTAATATGAACTTCGTCTTAAGCCCGGAACTAGTCGAGCTGCGTGACCGAACGCGCCGTTTCATCGCCGAACAAGTGATTCCTCTGGAAGCGGACACCCGCCAAGACGAACATGGTCCCTCCGAGGAATTGCGCAATGAGCTGGTTGACCGCGCACGGCAAGCCGGCCTCCTCACTCCCCACGCTTCCAAGGAGATGGGCGGTCTTGGCTTGTCTCATGTCGAGAAAGCGGTCGTTTTCGAAGAGGCTGGTTACTCCTTCCTGGGGCCAACGGCAATGAACATCCACGCTCCGGATGAGGGCAACATTCATCTGATGGAGGCAGTCGCGACAGCGGAGCAGAAAGAGCGTTGGTTGCGTCCTCAAGTACAGGGGCGCATCCGGTCGTGCTTCGCGATGACCGAGCCGGAAGACGGCGCCGGGTCCGATCCCGGCATGCTGAAAACCACGGCCGTGCGCGACGGCGACGACTATGTGATCAATGGCCGGAAGTGGTTCATTACCGGTGCCGCCGGCGCCCATTACGTCATCATCATGGCGCGCATGGAGGACGGTTCAGCGACCATGTTCCTCAGCGACATGGACCGTCCTGGCATCGTGCTTGAGCGCAGCATGGATGCGATGGACCGCTGTTTTGTCGGCGGACATTGCGTACTGCGCTTCGACAATCTTCGCGTGCCCGCACACCAGGTCCTTGGCGAAGTCGGCCAGGGATTTCGATATGCGCAGCTGAGGCTGGCGCCGGCCCGATTGACCCATTGCATGCGATGGCTCGGGCAGGCACGTCGGGCGCACGACATCGCAGTCGAATACGCCGGCAGACGGCGCGCATTTGGAAAGAGCCTGGCGGAGCATGAGGGTGTGGGGTTCATGCTGGCGGACAATGACATGGATTTGCAAACAGCGCGACTGCATATACTGCACACCGCCTGGCTGCTTGATCAGGGGCAGAAATGCAGCTTCGAGTCGAGTCGCGCCAAAGTGGTTTGTTCCGAGGCCGAGTGGCGCGTGGTCGATCGTTGCGTGCAGATCCTGGGCGGGCAGGGCGTCACCGGCGAGCAACCGGTAATGCGTATATTTGCCGACATGCGGGGCTTCCGCATATATGACGGACCAAATGAGGTTCACCGATGGAGCATGGCCAAGAAAATCGTTCGTGCAGCCGCAAGACCTGGCGAGGTGGCAGCATGAGCCCGGCCGTATTCGACAGGTTCAGCCTCGACGGACGACTGGTTCTGGTGACCGGGGCTTCCAGTGGGCTGGGCGACCATTTGGCGCGGGTGGTAGCGGCAGCGGGCGCGCGCGTGGTGGTGGCCGCGCGTCGCATCGAGAAGCTTCATTCACTGGTAAGGGAAATCACCGCTGCCGGAGGCAATGCCCGGGCCGCCGCCCTCGACGTGACGGACCCCGCGAGCGTTGCGGCTTGTTTCGACGAGATCTCGGACTGGGGCGCCCCCGACGTTTTGGTCAATAATGCCGGAGTCACCGTCACCAAGGGAGCATTGCATCAAACGATCGAGGACTATGACCATGTGTTAGATACCAACCTCCGGGGCGCTTGGCTGGTTGCGACGGAGGCGGCGCGCCGCATGGTCGCAGCAGAAAAGGGCGGGAGCATCGTCAACATCGCTTCCATTCTCGGGGAACGGGTAGCCGGCGGCGTCGCTCCCTATGCGATTTCAAAGGCAGGCGTGATTCAGATGACGAAAGCCCTGGCACTCGAACTGGCCCGCCATAGGATACGTTGCAATGCACTGCTGCCGGGATATGTTGCCACCGACCTCAACCGCGACTTCCTCGAAAGTGAACAGGGGATGAAGCTGCGCGCAAGAATCCCGACACGTCGATTCGGAGAAATGTCGGACCTCGATGGACCGCTCCTGTTGCTTGCCTCGGACGCCGGCGCCGCCATGTCAGGGGCTGTGGTGGCGGTGGATGGTGCACACTTGGTCAGCTCTCTTTGAACAGTCATCCAGGAGGGCGGGAGTGCCCGCCTTTCCGCTCGTAGCCGTGAATGGTTGCGCCTGGCGCGGCCTGCGGTGGCGCTCGTTATCAATCATGCAGTCCGTCGGGCGCGAGTGCATGGCCAGGCTACGAGCGGCCTGCTGCTCAGCGGTCTCTGGGACAGTAGCAAACCGTATACCCAGGAAGCCTGCCCGGGCGGAGGGGCAACGGCTGCGGTCAAGGGAGAAGCGGGACTGCAAGGATCGCGTGCTTTTACCGGACGATAATAGAAAGTCTGTCGGCTTTACGCAGGCGAAAAGCAGAGGTCATTAAAGAATGGTGATAACGAGTAATGCCGAGGAAAGCATCTGCATTCGTCCGGCGTGCGAGCAGGACTATGACACTGTGGTTGCCCTCTGGTTGGAGGCATCCTTTGGCGCACATGGATTTGTCCCTCCTTACTTCTGGTCAGATCGCGCTTTCGACATGCGGCATACCTATCTACCGTCTTCGGAAACGCATGTTCTTCTGGTGGACGAAGAAATTGCCGCCTTCATTTCACTGGTTGAGCACCAGCTTGCGGCCCTATTTGTGCATCCGTGTTACCAGGGGCGAGGCTTCGGCACGCAGCTGCTGGATTTGGCGAAGGAATTGAGAGCGACTTTGTCGCTCCAGGTATTCAAGGAAAATACCCGCGCAGTCGCCTTCTACTATGCCGCCGGCTTCCGGACTTCGAGCGAAGGCGTGCATGCGGAAACCGGTGCGTCAGAGCTCGGCATGGTCTGGCATAGGCCGGAGTGACAAACTCTGCCCCTCGCGGCGCTCGATATCAGGCAGCAGGTCAGTGCCTTGCTCTCCGTAATCCTCGCTCTGCGGCCGCCGCCGGTCCGGCCCGGCTGACCCGGCGCGTGGATAGAGCCGGCTCTGGCCCGCATACCGAATTCCATGTGGTCTGACTGATGCCGGTTACAGGCCCCATCTCCGCTCAGGCTTGCTTCTGTTCCCTAGGCCCGCTCAAGCTCCAGAGGCGAAGCGCGACATGAATTTCCAACGCACGACTTGGGCTGCCCCAAAAACCCAACATCTCTTCAATATTCGCCAGCCTCTGCCGCAATGTGTTTACATGGATGCCGAGCCGAGCGGCGGTGGACTTTGCATTCTGGTTATTATCGAAATAGCTTAGTAAGGTGTGTGTGAGTTCCGAACTGCGCTTCTGGTCGTAGGCGATCAGCGGTCCGATGCTGGAGTCTAAAAATGCTCTCAGACTTGTCTGATCGTGGGTTTCGAATAAGACCGCATACAGAGCCATTTCGTTTTGATCGAAGATCTGCCCCTGCGCTCCGATCCGATCAAGGACGGAGAGAGACCGCCTCAGCGTGGCATACAGAGAGGGAATTTCTGCGGAGGTCTGAATCGGTCTGGATAAGACACCGCGGTAATCCGGGCTAAATTCATTCCTGGCGGTAGATGTGAACTCTTTCAACACATCCTGCGCCTTAGTGGTTCCGCAAACGATGACCAGGACACCATCCACTTCGTCCAAGATAATCTTGGAAAACGAAGTCCGGGTTCGCAAGCGCCGCGCCACAAATTCCGGCTTCGGTTGATTCATTTCGATGAGCATCAAGGAAATCGGCTGGGACAGATCAAGCCCGAAACGCTCTGCTCTTTCCAATATCAATGCCGGGTCTTCCTGCCGAGGGAAAATGAGAGCTCGCAACAAGGTCGACACATCACGGCTCTTACTGGCTTCGATGCGTTCCTGGGAGAGCAAGACTACGCCTATGATGCTGGAACTTCTTTCCAAGGTGCGTACCGATATGTCACTGAGGTCCTCATGCCGGAATACTAGTACGGCCCCCAATACGTCGTTGCCTCCGATGACGGCAGTGACTCTGCATATTTCGCCGCCTGCTGCGTAGGCAATCACCGACCGTCCTCTCAGCCTGCTTTCCCGCAAAGCCTGTGTAATGGCAGCGCTGTGTGTCGTGTGCGGTGCGTACGCATCTGCCTCTCTTCCCACATAGCCGGGTGCCGTCGCCCGGCAGATGACTTGAGAAGCTTCATCTACAACCAGCACATCGCCTTCGAGCAGCAGCGCAACGGCTTGGCACAGGGCGCCAAGCGACGCTCCCTTTGCCAGCAAGGAAGTGAGTTGTTCGTGAGCCTCGGCTGCGCCTTGAACGCAACGTGCATGATGTTCCAGTTCCGCGTGGGCAAGGTCGGCTTTTTGAAGGGCGATTTTGACCTGCTCGAAGGCCTTTGCATTATTGATTGCGACGGCAGCGTGCGTTGCAAGCGTGGAGAGAATGGCAATGTTCAGCGCGGTGTGTGTCCGGTGATAGCGGTCTGCCACGAATAACAGACCCAGGACGTTTCCATCACAGAGCAGGGGCACTCCAACCAGTGACGAGATGCCTTCGTCGCGAAACGTATTGTCGAGTTCCGGGTCGTGAGAAAACCGATTGTCTTGGAGGTAGTCTGAAGTCGAAAAGGGCAGGCGCGTAGACATGACGACACCCGCAACTCCCTGCTGCCGCCCAGCAGTCATCTTCGTCGTGCTTTCCGATATCGCGCCGTCAGTAACCGATACTCGGAATTCGTCGCGGTCAGCATCGTACTCCGATAGCCAGGTGACTTGCGACCCCAGCAAGTTACGGGCACGCGTCGCAATCGCGCGCAGCAATTCGGTCAGATCCAAACGACTGGTGAGATCTTTGGCGGATTCGACCACCGCCAGCATGCCCTGTTCGCCCTGTTGCTGCAGCTCGAGCCGGTTCTGAACTTCCATGGCCATGCGCACCAGCTCGACAATGCCGGCCTTATGCGGATCACCAATTGGAAGCGCCTCGACCAAAGCAAGGCGGCCCGCAAACTCATTTGCAGGAGCGCCTCGATGTAATAGGCCAATAAGCTCGGCAGCTATGCTTTCAGTCGTGTGGCCGATTTCCATCATGATCTTTCAATTGAATCATTCCACGCTAAACCAGGTCGTGCGCTGGACGCAGCTGGGTCATTTTAAGTCAACTTCAAAATTTACATCTTCATGTTGCAAGACATTCATATATGTGCGAATCGCACGTAGTGCCATGTCGAGGAATTACATAAAAGTGTAGTTTGAGATGTCGAGTCCTGACATTGAGTAGCAGTGTCTGGCTCCGTAGAGTCATTCCCATTGCATCGTAGACAATGCGGCCGATTTCGGGGCTGGGGAAATTTGCTCAAAAATCTGAAGCGGAAAACTCAATACCACTTTCTGCAACCGACGCGTCGACTATTGAATGATATTTTCTATGCAGCCAATAAGCCAAGTGCGCCGATGAGCGCCGGCAGCCACCAATATTTTTAATCAGGAGAACAAGGATGAGGAAGATTCTGGACGGCCGTGTGGCCATCGTTACCGGAGCGGGCAGTGGACTTGGCCGTGCGCATGCCATGGCCCTTGCGAGATATGGGGCACGAGTGCTGGTCAACGATATCGCAGGGGCTCACCAAGGATCTCCGGGCAGAAAGGTCGCCGATGAGATTCTGAGTGAGGGCGGCATCGCAATCTGCGCGGGAGGCGATGTGACGGACTATACCGAGATGGAGAAGATGGCGGCGCGAGCCATGGAGGAATGGGGGCGCATCGATATCCTGGTCAACAACGCCGGCATTTTGCGGGACAAGAGTTTTTCGAAGATGACGCTCGATGAATTCCGTCTGGTGATGGACGTTCACGTGATGGGCTCAGTTAATTGCACCAAGGCCGTCTGGGAGCAAATGCGTTCGCAAAAGTATGGCCGGATCGTGATGACCACTTCGTCTTCCGGCCTGTACGGCAATTTCGGCCAGGCGAACTACAGTGCGGCGAAGATGGCCGTGGTGGGCTTGATGCAGACGCTCGCGCTGGAAGGTGAAAAATACGATATCCGGGTGAATTGCCTGGCACCGACGGCGGCGACTGCAATGACCGAAGGCGTGCTCGCTCCGGAAGAGCTGGCGAAACTTCAACCCGAGGCCGTCAGCCCCGGCCTCGTGGCGCTGGTTGCAGAAAGCGCGCCGACGCGCACCATTCTCCTGGCAGGCGCTGGAAGCTTCGAGTGCGCGAACATCACCATGACGCAAGGCATCCATGTAGAAGATGCCGAGGATCCTGTGGCAGAGATCTGCAAGAGATTCGATGAAATCAAGGATCGACGCGGAGAGTCTGTTCCGGGATCGGGGTGGGCCCAATACAAACTCGAACTTGCCAAGGCCGTCGCTACGGCCGAATAAGAGATCGCCAGGACGCGGCCTTGTGCCGTGCCTCGTCCCGCACGCCGTTCGAGCACTCTTTCGATTCGCCTGGTCGGAAGTCGCTCAATTCCGGCCGGCATTTCGCCGGCTGGCGCGAAAATCCAGGCAGCACCGAATTTCGTCCATATGTCGCTCCGATGCGTGTGCCGACATGGCAGGTCGACGAGCCCGAGAAAACCGAGGCCAAGCAGGAAGTTATATGGCAACACCTAAATGCGCTCGTTTATGTACTTTGAGCACATAGATATCTGTGCACCATTGCTTGAAACTTTAATTCCGTCAGCGGCGCCATGCTCATCGTTCTCAAGGATGGAGTGGCCGGTGGCCATGCAAGAACAGGAATTTTCTGCCCCGCCGGCTGAGCAAGAGCGATGCTCTTTTAACTGGCGGTTCAATCGAAATTAAAACCGGAAAACGGTTCCTTCATAAGAAAGCATGAAAGAAGCTGTCATTGT
>JAEWBA010000063.1 GCA_023391395.1 Pseudomonadota bacterium | reverse complement strand
GCGCTATACGCTTACCAGTCGATGGATGCCGCCGGCAAGACGGTGCGCGGCAGCATGGAGGCGGTCAACCTGCCGGACCTGGAAATGCGCCTGAAGAACATGGGCCTAGACTTGATCGATGGCCGGCCCCAGGAAAAGCGGGCCATCAATCTGGGGCGCGCGCGCCTGCAGCGCAAGGACCTCATCAACTTCTGCTTCCACATGGAGCAGTTGAGCAGTGCCGGCGTGCCCATCCTCGAAGGGCTAGCTGACCTGCGCGACAGCGTGTCCGACGCCGCCGTGCGCGGCATCGTCGCCGACCTGATCGAAAGCATCGAAGGCGGGCAGCAACTTTCCGAGGCCATGGCCAAGCATCCACGCAGCTTCGACAAGACCTTCACCAGCCTGGTCGCCGCTGGCGAGCATAGCGGCCGGCTGGCGGAAGTCTTCAAGAACCTGAGCGAAAGTCTCAAATGGCAGGACGAACTGGCCGCACAAACCAAGAAGATCGTCATGTATCCGGCCTTCGTCGGCATCGTCGTGCTGAGCGTGACATTCTTTCTCATGATCTACCTCGTGCCGCAAATGACCGGCTTCATCAAGAACATGGGCCAGGAGCTGCCGATCCACACGCGGGCGCTGATCGTCGTGTCCGGCATCTTCGTTGATTACTGGTACGTGGTGCTGACCTTGCCGACTTCGTTGGCAATCATGCTCCTCATTCTCGTCAGGACCAACGCCAAGGCGCGCTACATCGCCGACGGCTACAAGCTACGCCTCCCGATGATCGGCCCGGTGCTGCACAAGATCGTCCTGGCGCGCTTTTCCACCTTCTTTGCCATGTTGTATGCCTCCGGCATCACCATCCTCGATTGCATCCGCCTGTCCGAGGACATCGCCGGCAATGCCGTGGTGGCCGACGGCCTGCGGCGCGCCGGACAACTGATCTCCGAAGGGCAGGGCGTTACCGAGGCATTCCAGAACGTTGGCATCTTTCCGCCGCTGGTGATCCGCATGCTCAAGGTGGGCGAGGCCACCGGCTCCATGGATACCGCTCTGCGCAACGTCAGCTATTTCTACAACCGCGAGATCAAGGAATTGATTGAGCAGGTGCAGGCGATGATCGAACCCGTCATGACCGTGGTCCTTGGCCTTTTGCTCGGGTGGATCATGCTGTCGGTGCTCGGGCCGATCTACGACACCATCAGCAAGCTCAAGCTGTGAGTGGGCAACAAGACCGATAAAGGCAAGGCGTGCGCAGACACCTGTTCTACCTGACCAATAACCAGCTCGCCGCCTACGCATGGGAAGGCCGCGCGCTGACGGCCGGGCCGGCGTTTGCGCATGACGAGGCGGGCTGGGAAGCGTTTTCCGCCTGGCTGGCCGAAGCGCCGCGCTGGCGTACCCACGTGCTGGCCGACTTGATCGAGGAAGACTTCCAGCGCGACAGCGTGCCGCATGTCTACGGCAAGGCGCGTGTCGCCTTGCTCGAGCGGCGCCTGAACCAGTATTACCGCGATACGCCCTACCGTCGTGCCACGCCGCAAGGGCGCGAGAAGGAAGGACGCAAGGACGACCGTATCCTGTTCAGCGCGCTGACCAACGTCGCACAGTTGAAACCCTGGATCGATGCCCTCCTGCGCCATCAGGTACCGTTGGCCGGCATTCATTCGGTGTCTCTGCTAGGCGCGCGCCTGCCCGCCAAGCTCGGTCTTGGCGATGGTCCGGTGCTGCTGGTGCTGAGGCATGCCGCCGGCTTGCGCCAGAGCTTCCTGCAGGATGGCCAGTTGCGCTTCAGCCGGCTGACGCCGCTGGTGGAAGATAGCCCCGAAGCGGTGGCGCAGGCGGTGCGGGATGAGATCGGCAAGATCCGGCAATTCCTCGCCAGCACGCGCCAGCTTGCCCGCGACCAGCCCTTGCACGTTGCCGTCGTCGCCGACAAGGACTGCCTGGCTGTACTTGCCGCGCCCGATAGCACTGGTCTCGAACTCTTTGACCTGGACGAACTGGCGCAGGCGCTGCGCCTCCCGAGGACAGCGGACACGGCCTATGCCGATGAGCTCTACCTGGGGCTGGTCGGTGCCAAGGCACCGCCCGGCGATTACGCTCTACCGGCCGCGAGCCGTTTCTATCGCCTGTGGCAGACGCGTATCGCGCTCAATGCACTGAGTGCGTCGATACTGGCAGCTGCCGTGCTGTGGACGGGGAACAATCTGCTGGATGCCTTCAACGCCGCCGGCGAAACGCGGCAGCTCGAGCGCGAGACCGCTGCCGTGACCGCGCGCCAGCAGGCCGTGCTTGCCGGCATGCCGCCCAGCGATGTCAATCCGCACGACATGAAGCTTGCCGTCGATCTGGAGGGAGTGATTGCACGCAATGCGCCTTCGCCGCTGCCGTTGGCTGGTGTGATCGCACGCGCGCTCGAAGCCCAGCCGGAACTGGGTCTGCAGCGCCTGCATTGGCGCACTGCTTCTGCGGGCGAAGACGAGGCCGGTGCCCCTCCCGTCGCCACTCGCGACGACGCGCCGCCCACGCCAGTGGCCTTGATCGGCATTCCCGAGCCGCCACGCCAGAAAGCTATTCTCGAAGGCGAAGTCGCTCCCTTCGACAAGGATTACCGGCGCGCGCTGGATAGCGTGCAGCGTTTCGCCAAGGCGCTCAGCGCCGACCCGCGCCTGCGCGTGGAAGTTGCGCAGGCGCCGCTCGACATCCGACCCGGAGCCGTGCTGCAGGGCGAGGCCGGTCGCGACGGTACCGAAGCAAGGGCTACGTTCGCGTTG
>JAEWBA010000046.1 GCA_023391395.1 Pseudomonadota bacterium | reverse complement strand
GGGATGGTTGGCAAAAAAGGCCGCCGGGTTCAGACCCGGCTGCCCTTTGCATGAAATTTCGGCAATTTTTGCATGGCACAAAAATTCGTTCAAGCGTTCAGCGCGCAGCCGATGGGTAAATTTTAGTAGCCTAATCGTCAAGAGTCGGAATTTTTTGCGCACGAGTCTGCGCAAATTCCTTGCCGCCGCGCCTGCCGGCGCCATGTTGTAGCCTCATGGAAAAAGACGCACGTGTAAAATATGCGCTTCATTTTTTCCCGCGTTGTCCTACCTCAAGATGAAGCTCGAAGCTCCGCCCGCCAAGGAAAGTCGCCGTCTCCCCCCTCTCCCTAATATCATCTTCATGAGCCGCTGGCTTCAGTTGCCGCTTTATCTCGGCCTGATCCTGGCGCAATGCGTTTACGTATATAACTTCTGGGCCGAGCTGGTTTACCTGATCAGTGCGGCAATGGGGAATGTCGATTCGCTGCAGCACATCCTCGACGTGGTCGCGGTCGCCGGCGCTCCGCGCCCGACCGTGCTGAACGAAACCACCATCATGCTGGTGGTGCTTGGCCTGATTGACGTGGTGATGATTTCCAATCTGCTCATCATGGTCATCATCGGCGGCTACGAGACTTTCGTCTCGCGCATGCACCTGGATGGGCATCCGGACCAGCCGGAATGGCTATCTCATGTGAATGCCTCGGTCCTGAAGGTGAAACTGGCAACCGCCATCATCGGCATCTCTTCGATCCACCTGCTCAAGACATTCATCAACGCCAGCGCTTATGATACGAAGACGCTGCTGGCGCAGACCGGTATCCATATCGTGTTTCTGCTGTCCGCCATGGCGATTGCCGCCAGTGACCGTATCATGACCACCATCGCGACGGACCACCGCAACGATTCCCATTGAACCTGACCAGAGTCCACCATGACCATCATCAAGCAAGACGACCTCATCGAATCGGTCGCAGCAGCCCTTCAATATATTTCTTACTACCATCCGGTCGATTACCTGCGCCATCTGGCGCGCGCCTATGAAACCGAGCAAAGCCCGGCCGCCAAGGACGCCATCGCCCAGATCCTGACCAATTCGCGCATGTGCGCCGAGGGCCGGCGCCCGATCTGCCAGGACACGGGCATCGTCAACGTGTTCCTGAAGATCGGCATGGATGTGCGCTTCGAAGGCTTCACCGGTTCGATCGAAGATGCGGTCAACGAAGGCGTGCGCCGCGGCTATCTCAACCCGGATAACGTGCTGCGCGCCTCCGTGTTGGCTGACCCGATCTTCGAGCGCAAGAACACCAAGGACAACACCCCGGCGGTGATCCACATGAGCCTGGTGCCCGGTAACACCATCGATGTCACGGTGGCGGCCAAGGGCGGCGGCTCCGAGAACAAGTCCAAGTTCGTGATGATGAATCCGAGCGACAACCTCGTCGACTGGGTGCTGAAGACGGTGCCGAGCATGGGCGCCGGCTGGTGCCCGCCCGGCATGCTGGGCATCGGCGTCGGCGGCACCGCGGAAAAGGCCATGCTGCTGGCCAAGGAATCGCTGATGGAAGACATCGACATGTACGAGCTTCTGCAGCGCGGCCCGCAGAACAAGCTGGAAGAGCTGCGCATCGAACTGTACGAAAAGGTCAATGCGCTCGGTATCGGCGCCCAAGGCCTGGGCGGCCTGACCACCGTACTCGACGTGAAGATCAAGACTTATCCGACCCACGCCGCTTCCAAGCCGGTCGCCATGATCCCCAACTGCGCGGCCACCCGCCACGCCCACTTCGTGCTGGACGGCTCCGGTCCCTCCTACATCGAACCGCCGGCGCTGTCGGAATGGCCGGATGTGCACTGGACGCCGGACACCGAAAAGTCCAAGCGCATCGATCTGAACACGCTGACGCGCGAAGAAGTCGCTTCCTGGCAGCCGGGCCAGACCCTGCTCTTGAACGGCAAGATGCTGACCGGGCGCGACGCAGCTCACAAGCGCATCCAGGACATGCTAGCCAAAGGCGAGCAACTTCCGGTCGATTTCACCAATCGCGTGATCTATTACGTCGGTCCGGTCGACCCGGTGCGCGACGAAGTCGTCGGCCCGGCAGGCCCGACCACCGCCACGCGCATGGACAAGTTCACCGACATGATGCTGGAAAAGACCGGCCTGATCTCGATGGTGGGCAAGGCCGAGCGCGGCCCCATTGCTATCGAATCGATCCGCAAGCACAAGTCGGCCTACCTGATGGCCGTAGGTGGCGCAGCTTACCTGGTATCGAAGGCGATCAAGAACGCCAAGGTAGTGGGTTTTGCCGACCTGGGCATGGAAGCGATCTACGAATTCGATGTCAAGGACATGCCGGTCACGGTCGCCGTCGATGCCAACGGTATCTCGGTGCATGAAACCGGGCCGAAGCAATGGCAGGAACGCATTGCCGCCACCATCGGCAAGATTCCGGTGAAGACCGTTTAAACATAGTTGAATGCAAGAAACAAATGGGCCGCGCATGCGGCCCATTTTCTTTGTGCGTCCTCGCGCGTCAGGCGGCCTACCCCTGGTTAAAAGCCGTGCGAATGCCTTGATGCCTCACTGCAAACAATTGTGAAAGTGCAGAAGGTGCGTGTTATTATCCGGCGATATTTTTTAATTAGAAACACATGGAGGCTCGATGGCTGACGTCATCCTGGAGACGCGCCGCCTGACCAAGGAATTCAAGGGGTTCACGGCGGTCAACGATGTCAATTTGCAAGTGGAGCGTGGGCATATCCATGCCTTGATCGGCCCCAATGGCGCTG
>JAEWBA010000372.1 GCA_023391395.1 Pseudomonadota bacterium | reverse complement strand
GGACCTTGGCCAAGGCCGCCTCGACTCGGGCCACACAGCTGGCACAGGTCATACCCTCGATCGGCAGGCTGATCGTAGCTGCGGCGGCGCGGGCATCGCTGGTGCTTGGCATACTCATAATTTGCTTTCCATCTTTGAGAATATGGGGACAGCGTAATCCTTACCAATGTGGGAAGGTCAAGTGCTGTGCTTTTTATCGGCGACATGGGCAGTAAAAAGCTTGGTCTTGCCGGGCATCTGTCCCAAGACTGCAGGCAGCAGGCAAAGCTGTTGGCACGAAGCGCCACTCCAGCATGCAAGAACACCGGACTCCCCCTTTCACCGAAAGGCCGTCCCGGAAGCCAAGCACTCCATATGGCTTAAAATAGCCCCACTCGCAACGCAGCCTCCTCCCCGAACCCCATGAAACAATACTTGGACCTAGTCCGCACCGTTCTCGATACCGGTACCTGGCAGGAAAACCGCACCGGCATCCGCACCATCAGCATCCCCGGCGCGATGATGCGTTTCGATCTGCAGAAGGACGGTTTTCCGGCGGTGACAACCAAGAAGCTGGCCTTCAAGTCGGTGATGGGCGAGCTGGTGGGCTTCCTGCGCGCCTCGCGTAGCGCGGCGGATTTCCGTGCGCTCGGCTGCAAGGTGTGGGATCAGAACGCCAACGAGAATGCGGAATGGCTGGCCAATCCCTATCGTATGGGCGAAGACGACCTCGGCCCGGTGTATGGAGTGCAATGGCGCGCTTGGCCGGCCTACAAGCTGCTCGATGCCGACCAGGCGGCGCAGATCGCCGATGCACAAAAACGCGGCTACCGCCTGGTGTCGGCGCTGGAGGACAAGGGCCGGCCCAAGGTCTTGTTGTACAAGGCGATCGATCAGTTGCGCGAATGCCTGGATACCATCATCAAGAATCCCTCCAGCCGCCGCATCCTGTTCCATGGCTGGAATTGCGCCGAGCTCGACGCCATTGCGCTGCCGGCCTGCCACCTGCTCTACCAGTTTCTGCCAAACGCGGCGACGCGCGAGATTTCACTTTGCCTCTACATCCGCAGCAACGACCTCGGCCTGGGCACACCCTTCAACCTGGCCGAAGCCGCCGCCTTGCTGCACTTGGTCGGACGACTGACCGGCTACAAGCCGCGCTGGTTCACTTATTTCATCGGCGATGCGCACATCTACGAGAACCATCTCGACATGCTCAACGAGCAACTGCAGCGCGAGCCGCTGCCGGCGCCGAAGCTACTGATCTCGGAGCGCATTCCCGATTACGCGATCACGCGCAAATACGAGCCGGAATGGCTGGAGAAGGTTGAGCCGGGCGATTTCTCGCTGGAAGGCTACGTTCATCACCCGCCGCTGACCGCGCCGATGGCGGTGTAGCGATCGCTGCCGCTTACTTGCCGAAGCGGCGCAGTTTCAAGGCAATATCGTCGATCACCGGCACCACCGCCAGCGCGACCAGGATGCCGGCGAACACGGTGGTGAAGGCGAAACCGATGTGCTTGAAACCGATGGCACCCACCACCCCGCCAACAAAGAACAATCCCACCAGCGTGCTGAGCAACCACAGCTTGGCGCGGTTGGCAATCACCGGCGCGCTGCCTTCATGGTGCCCGATGTTCCAGTAGACCAGCTTGCCCAGCTCGATGCCGATGTCGGTCACCATGCCGGTGACGTGGGTGGTGCGGATTTCGGAACGGGAAACCTTGGTGATCATGGCGTTCTGCAAACCCATCACGAAGCACAGCACCGAGACCGTCAGCGGCACGAACAGCCATTCCTGCATTTCCATATTCCCGCCCAGCAGGCCGAAGCACACCAGCAGCGCCGCCTCCACCAGCAGCGGGCCGGCATATTCGCTGTGCAAACGCCGTCGCCGCGCCCAGTTGATGAGCACCGCCGAACAGGCGGCGCCGGCGACGAAGGACAGCAAGGCTCCCAATCCGTCCAGCACTACCACCATGTTGCCGAGAGCAAGCTCTTCGGCCATGGTCGAGACGATGCCCGACATGTGCGAGGTGTATTGCTTGACCGCCAGAAAGCCGCCGGCGTTGATCGCCCCGGCGACGAAAGCAAGAAAGCCGGCCAGATGGTAATTCGCTTTCGGACTGCGCTCGGCAGCAGTCAGGGTGCGGAGATAAGGAATCGGCATGGTGGCGGCAAGCTACGAAGAGGGATGGTGCGTGCCTGCAATGTTCTCACACGCATGCCGGCTGCCTCAAGTCGCTCTGCGGACGGAAAATCCAGTCCCTCCTTCTTGCCGGCTCCCATGTAGCAAGCCTCGCCTTGTCCGGCAGCGCCCGCCTTATTGATGCGCCACTGTTGCGCGATTAAAGATACTTATATTTTGCATCTTTGATAGAATGCTGCTTCCACCTTCTGGCTTACCGGCCCCACCTGCGCCCTGGTCTGCCCCAACAAAGATGAAATTCGACACGATCACCGAAGACTCGATCCGCCAGATGGTCTATGGCTTTTATGACGATGTGCGCACCGACGCCGTGCTCGGCCCGGTGTTCGAACAGGTCTTGCACGATAAGTGGGACGAACACATGCCGCGCATGGTCAATTTCTGGGCCACTATTCTCCTCGGCGTGCCGCGCTTTTCCGGTAACGTGTTCGGCAAGCACATGGCCCTGTCCGGCATCGCGCCGGAACACTTCACGCGCTGGCTGAGCCTGTTCAAGAAGACCGTGATGCGCCTGTACGAGGAAGACACTGCGGCAGAGATTCTCGAAATCGCGGACAGCATTGCCGGCAGCCTGCAGCTCGGCTACTTCGGCGAACGGCCGGTCAGCGTCGCGGCCGTTTGACGCGGATACAGCGCACGCCGTGCGTATTTCCCTTTGATCTGGGCGGTCGCCGATTCCTCTTCGGTTCACGCATTACCCTGTCATTCCGGGCGCATGCGAGGAGCACGCGAGGAATCTCAAGTATCCATGCCTGAGTTGATGCGAGATTCTGCGGCCGGAATGACATCGTCCAGATCTTGCGACCCGCACCGCCTAGAGACGGCCCGATACCCTGTCCTTCCACCCGCAGCCAAGCAGTCGAAGTCCACTTCCCAATTCCCGTCCACGCTTGACAGCGCGCACGCGGCACGACACCATGCCACGCCATCAACCTTATCTTTTACTCGAGCGCGAAGACAAG
>JAEWBA010000351.1 GCA_023391395.1 Pseudomonadota bacterium | reverse complement strand
CATGAAATTCGGGTCGCGCCGTGCATCGCAGCAGGCGCGAATGCGCTCGCACATCACTTCCTGCGGCAGCAATACGGCCTTGTGCGCAGTGTGCTTGCCGAACACGGTGTCTTCGATATGGATGGCGGAAGCGCCGGCCGACTCGAACTCGTGCACGGTGCGCCAGATATTGGCCGCGTGATACCAGCCGGTATCCGCATCGCAGACGATGGGAATGCTGGTTTCCTTCGCGATTTCCCGTGCCAGATCGAGCAGGTCGTGCAACTGCACCAGCCCGACGTCCGGCAGAGCGCCACGGCTTGCGCCCGTCACGAAGCTTCCCGTATACACGACAGGAAAGCCGGTCTGCTCGATAATCCTTGCGCTCAGCACGTCGTATGCGCCCATCAATGGAGTGCATTCCTTTTCGGCGAGAAGCTCACGCAGCCTGAGCCGCTTTTCATACATATCCATGGCGAAAAATCCTGATCCTGACTGATACCGCTTGTGAAAGCCCTACTTCATGAACATTCCGCCGTTGACGTCGAGGGTCGTGCCGGTCACGTACTTGGCGTCGTCACATGCCAGGTAAAGGGCCGCCGCCGCGATGTCATCGACCTCGCCATAGCGCCCGAGCGGAATGCTCTCCATGACGGCAGGCGAGTATTGCAGGACGTCTGTCATCGCTGTCTCTATCGCGCCGGGCGCGATCGCATTGACGGTGATGCCATAGGGCGCCAATTGCTTGGCGACCGCCTTGGTCAGGCATAGCACTGCCGCCTTGGTGACGGAATAGCTGATCTCGGCGCTCACGCCACCCACTTCGCCGGCGACCGAGGCCATGTAGATGATGCGACCCTGCTGACGCGCCTTGGCGTCCGGCACGAAAAACTGCGTGGCGAAAACGCAGCCCATCAAATTGACGTCGATGACCTGGCGCCACTGATCGGCCGCAATGTCTTCAATCGGACGCGCGGGCCGCACGATCCCCGCATTGCAGACCAGCACATCGACTTGGCCAAAGCGTTGCATGGCCTGCTCGAGCATGAGCCGGTTCTGTTCTGCCGATCCGACATCGACCTTGACTGTCAAAGTGGGGCGGCCATGGGCTTCTCCGATGGCCGCGGCGGCCTCGAAGGCAGCGCTTTCATCGATATCCGCCAGCACGACGCTGGCGCCTTCGCGCGCGAAGGTGTCGGCAATCGCCCGCCCAATGCCGCGTGAGGCCCCGGTAACGACAGCGACTTTTCCTCTGAGCTTCATGGATGGCATTTCCCTTGTGTCGATGTACAAAGCATAGCCGAGCCATTTTCGAAGAGACTGGTACAGTCCGGCACAATTTTTTGGCTACCGTACCAATGTCGCCAGTGGTACAGTGAGGCATGCAAGACTCGCTATCGAAGACAGAACTCATCATTGAAGGCGTGCTATCGCGCGTTCGGAATGGCACGTTGCGCGCCGGAGAACGGCTCCGCTCGGTGCGCGAAGAAGCGGCCGTCATGGGCGTTTCGAAAAATACCGTTGTCGAGGCCTATCTGCGTCTCGTCGCCCAAGGGATCGTGACGGCAAGACCGGGCGCCGGATACTACGTGTCACGGGTGTCGCCGCGCCCGAAAGCACCCTTCACTCCCTTTACCCCCAGCGCCGCCACACGGGCTGCGCTACTCACCGAGCAATTGGAACGGCACTTGCCAATCCGGCCGGGGGACGGCAGCTTGCCGCCGGACTGGCTCGAGCCTGCCGAACTGCGCCGCCCGATCACGGTCCTGCGCGTCAACGCCGCCGACTCTTACAACAGCCCATGGGGTTTGCTACCTCTGCGAGAGCGCTTGTGCGGAGCACTCGCCGAACGCGGGATTCAATGCCATCCCGGCCAGATGCTGATGACTTACGGTGCGAACCACGGCATGGACTTGGTGATTCGCTGCTATGTCAGGCCCGGCGATGCGGTGCTCGTCGATGATCCCGGTTACTATCCGCTGTTCTGGAAGCTGAGCGTGGCAGGGGCGCGCATCGTCGGCGTGCGCCGCCTCCACGACGGCCCCGATCTTGCCGACCTCGAGGAAAAAGCGAGAACCAGCGGCGCACGACTTTTCTTCACGCAATCGCTCGCCCACAATCCGACCGGGGGTTCGATCTCGCAGGGAACGGCTTATGGCGTGCTGAAGATCGCCGAGCGGCACAATATGCTTCTGGTCGAGGATGACCCATTCGCCGACATTCTTCCTTACACAGCGCCGAGGCTGGCGGCGCTGGATCAACTCAAGCGCGTCATCTACATCGGCTCCTTCTCGAAGACCCTGCCGGGTAGCTTTCGGGTCGGCTACGTCGCAGCCGCCAGGGACTTGGCGGAGGAGTTGAACGAGATGAAGGTTGTGACCATCATCTCAACCTCGGCGCAGAACGAGCGCCTGCTGTATTCCCTGATCGAGAGCGCCCATTACCTGAAATATCTGCGCCGCCTGCGCGACCGCATCAGTAAGGCGGCAATCGAAACGGTGCACGGACTGGAAGACGCGGGATTCGCCGTGCCGCGGCCACTCAGCGGTGGATACTACGTATGGATACAACTTACAGCCTCGATGCGTCAAAGGGATATCGTAGAAGAGGCGGCCCGCAAGGGAATCTTTATCGCTCCCTCGAGCGCCTTTGCCATATCCGGCGACAGCGACGCGGGGATGCGCGTGAATGTCGCGTACGGCAACGACCCACGTTTCCTGGAATGGCTTTCCGCGGCCCGCAACTGACCCGCGGCGCATGACTCCCTGCGAGTGCAGGTCATGAAGCGCGGATCGGTCAGGCGCAAATCGTTGGGTACAAAAAAAACCGGCCCCTTCTTTATAGAGGGAGCCGGTTCATTTAGCGCAGCGACGACTCAAAGACGAACGCTGCAACTAGGTCGGTGAAGCCTCACCGTCCCGAACAATGTCCGCCGCTCGCGGCCTGGCCGCTGCCGAGTGCGATTGGCGGCGGTTCGACGGGACTGACGCTGCTGTTGACGGTGTCGAGCGCGATCAGGACGGCGAACACGATCCAGAACAAAATGGTGACGATACTGAAAATACGTTTACTCATGTCACTCTCCTTCACGCGCTGACGCGCTGACGCACACGCACGCCGACCAGCGAGCCGGCGAAGGCCAGCGCAAACCATACCCAGCCATGCACGCTGGCCGAGGCGATGCCATCGAGGAAGGCGCCGACATTGCAGCCGAAGGCCATGCGCGAGCTATAGCCCATCACCAGGCCGGCAATGGTTGCCGCCAGCAGGCGCTTGGCGGAAGGAATGCGGATATCCATTGGGCCGTTCCAGCGCGATGCGGCCAGGGCGCCGAAGATCAGACCGATATTGGTGACCGAAGTGACGTCGGCAAGAATGGGAGCGGCGAGACGATCGGCATGCGGAGCCGCGCCCCAGAATGCGTCGCCGACCGGGCTCCAGCCCACTGCAGAAGCCGCCTTCGCGCCCCACAGGCCGATGCCATAGACGATGCCCCAAGGCTGGCCGGCCACCACCAAGTGCACGACATACAGAACCGCGAGCAGGATCGCGCCTCTCCACCCGCGCTTGGCCCATGCCGTCGCCAGTGCCGGCAGCGGCTTACCCTCAGCGGCGAGCTTGGCGCGATGCTTGCGCGCGCCGACCGCTGCCAGCCAGGCAACCAGGCCGCAGCCTGCCACCGTGATGGCCAGCGCGACCGGCCAGCCGAACTGCAGCATGTCGACCGGCGGCAAACCGCCGAGCGCGATCCAGCCCGGCTGGTGCGAGCCGCCGACGAAGCTGCCGATGGCAAAGGTGGGCAGCACCGCAAAGGAGATCGGTGCGCCGGCGCCGGCCTTGTACAAGGTACCGGAGCCGCAGCCGTCGGCGAGCTGCATGGCGGCGCCGAACAGGAAGGCGCCCAGCACCAGGCTGATGGTCAGGGGCGCCACGGCGCCCACCAGTTCGCCGGCATTGGCAGCAATGAGCGGCAGCGAGACGGCGGCGGCCAGCACGATCAACAGCATCTGGCCCCACAGCCCTTGCGGGTCGCGGTGCTCGATGTAGTTGCGCCAGCCGGTGGTGAAGCCGAAGCGGGCACCCTGGAGAACGGCGCCGAAGCCGATGCCGAGCAGGGCCAGCAAACCTTGCCGCAATCCCCCGCCCAGCGTGACTGCAAATACCAGCGCCAGTGCGCCGAAGATCAGCGCAAAGCGCATCATGAAACGCATAAACCCTTCCTTCTTACTTCTTCATCGAACGCTTGGCGTCCTGCATCAGGGAGGTCACGCGCGAGGGCTGGTTTTCCATCGGCAGGTCGGTCTTGCTCCATTCGACCACCGATTCGGGGTAGAGCTTGACGTCCTTGTTGCCGGCGATTTCCGACAGCACGAACCAGTTGGTGGAGGCCCAGTGACCGGTATTGCAGAAGGACACGGTTTCCTTGTCGGCAAGTCCGGTCTGCTGCACGATCTGCAGCAACTCGTTCGCGGGCTTCAAGGTCTTGTTGTCAGCGCCGAAGAAGCTGGCATTGTCCAGCCATTTCGCGCCGGGCAGCGTGCCGTAGCGAGCGGCCGCATCGACGCGCTGCTCTCCCTTGAAGAAGGGCTCGGGACGGGCATCCAGCAGTACGGGTGCCTTGTTGGACTTAACCGCGGCCGCGACTTCCTGGGTATTGGCGATCATGTCCTGGTTGTAGCGATAGGTGAAATTGGTTTCGGCGACCTTGGGCTCGGCGGTTTCGAGCGCGCCGCCGGCGGCTTGCCAACCCAGCGTGCCGCCGTCCAGTACCGACAGCTTGGTCAGGCCGCCTGCCTTCAGGGTCCAGTAGACG
>JAEWBA010000317.1 GCA_023391395.1 Pseudomonadota bacterium | reverse complement strand
CTGCAGGACCGCCTGCGACTCGGGAATGACGCCGATCAGCGGAATGCGCAGGATTTCCTTCACGTCATCGACCGACAGCATTTCGCCGCGCTCGACGCGCGCCGGCGTATAGCGGGTGATCAGCAGGTGTTCCTTGACCGGTTCGCCGCCGTTGCGCGCGCGGCGCGACTTGGCCTGGATGATGCCGAGGATGCGATCGGAATCGCGCACTGAGGACACTTCCGGATTGGTGGTCACGATGGCTTCGTCGGCGAAGGTCAGCGCCATCACGGCGCCGCGCTCGATGCCCGCCGGCGAATCGCAGATGATGTATTCGAAATCCATCTTGGCCAGGCCGTCCAGCACGCGTTCCACGCCTTCCTCGGTCAGCGCATCCTTGTCCCGCGTCTGCGAGGCCGGCAGCACGAACAGGTTTTCGCAATGCTTGTCCTTGATGAGCGCCTGGTTGAGAGTGGCCTCGTTGTTGATGACGTTGACGAGGTCGTAGACCACGCGGCGCTCGCAACCCATGATCAGGTCGAGGTTGCGCAGGCCGACGTCGAAATCGACCACGCAGACCTTCTCGCCAGCCTGCGCCAGCGCCGCACCGAGCGCTGCCGTCGTGGTGGTCTTGCCGACGCCACCTTTGCCGGAAGTTACAACAACGATTTTTGCCACGGACAACTCCTTCTGGAAAATACGGAAATCAGGTGCGGATGGACTGGATATCGATGCGCTCGCCGGCAAGCCGGACTTGTGCCGCCTTCTTGGCCAGCGTTTCCGGCAGGCCGTTTTCGAAGGTACGGTAGGTGCCGGCGATGGAAACCAGCTCGGCTTCCAGGCTGAGCGTGAAAATTCTGGCGTTGGCGTCGCCGCTGGCGCCGGCCAAGGCGCGCCCGCGCAGCGGCGCGTAGACATGGATGCTGCCGTCGGCGATTAGCTCGGCGCCGTTGTTGACTACTGCCGTTACGATCAGGTCGGCGCCGCGAGCATAAATGCGCTGCCCGGCGCGCACCGGGGTATCCACGAACATGGCACCGGCATAGGCAGGCGCCGGCGCGGGAGCCGCCGTCGGAGGGGCTTCTACGACTGGTGCAGGCGCTTCCTCGACCCGGGGCGCCGGTTGCGACGGGGCGACCACATCGATGCTGAGTCCGTTGGCGAGGATGTCGGCTTCGAGTTCCGGCGGCGCATTGCGCACCGCGACGGGATTGAGACTGTGGGACTTGAACAGCCGGATCAGTGCCGGCCAATCGATCACTTGTGCGCCGGTTTCGCAGCCGCCCAGATCGAGCACCGCGAATTCATGGTCGAAATAATCCGGTACGCCGCCGGTGATGTCCTTCAATGCCGCTTCGAGGACGGCGGTGTCGGCCTCGCGCAGTAGCGCGGAGACGGCGACGACGGTTGAAATTTTGATTTCCAGCGGCTTGCTTGCTTGCTTCTTTGGCATAAAAACCTGAATCCCGGTGCGCGCGGCCGGCATGCCGGCTTGCGTAATTCACATGGCGTTCTGGCCGATCTTCCCGGAAACGAAACGGGCCGCATCTGGAAGCGGCCCGGAGGTGCGGGAAAGCCGGGCTGGCGCTATGCAGCCTTTGCCACGGACTCGGCTCGCCATTCGGAAGGGACGGGGCTAAAACACGCGCGCCGTATCCTGTCCAATGGGCGCCTATTATACCCGTAGGGAAAGAGCTTCCCTCAAGAATTCTGGGCCTTTGGGAGCAGGAAAGGAGAAAGACGGGAAACAGCAGAAGAGGGTAGAGGAGCAAGACCGCTTCCTGCGAGACGGCTGGGCGGATTCTTCTCGAAGGACCTGCGACTGCCGGCCAGCGGGGAAGCGCTTGTTCTGGCCTGAGCCGAGCTTTTAGTGGACTCCGAGCTTTTCGCTCAGGCGCCAGTATTTGCGTAGCAAGACGGCAATATTGGGGTCGGTGTGCGGCGAAGCACAGACCCAGGACGAACCCGGCTGCCTGAAGCGATGAAGGCGGCGCGATCGGATATTCACCTTATGGATGGGCAATCCGAGGCGCTCATAAGCCTCGCGTTCCTGGTCCGTATCGATCTCGTCATCGAAGAACAGCCATTCCCCCACGAACCTGGACTGCAGCCGCTCCAGCTCATGTCCGATCGGGTCGGGCAAGGGGCAACGGATGTGTCCCCCGGTCGGCGGGTAATCGATTGCCCACGGGCCGTACACGTCGTCCTGGATACTGCGGTACAGGCGTGTCGCCTGCGCGGCATAGAAGCCTTCGAGCATGAAAAAAGCTGCCGAGAAATATTGGTTCCGTGCTTCCAGATGCCAGCCGTGCACGTCGCTACCGGCTTCTTCATAAAGCAGTGCGAATACGCTCCAGTGCTTGCCTGGCGCGTAGGAAATGTAGGACTTGGCTTGCATGGGCGCATGGTTTGCGGCAAACCGCGGCGATAGAAATCGGCTCCGTCAAACCCGCATCAACGCGGCAATGGCGGAACGCCCTGTATAGACTCCTGAGCGATTTTTGGGTTCGCTCCGCGTACCCCTGCGGCGAGCCGATAGCGCTCAGAACTAATTATCCTTGGTCTGCTCCAATTTATCTCTTCATTCTCGGCGTGGTGGTGCAACGAGCGGCCACCGTGCAGCGAGGCGAATATCATGGATCCGAAGCGGGTTGCCCTGGTGACCGGGGGCATGGGTGGTCTGGGCGAAGCAATCTGCCGCAAGCTGCATGGTCGTGGATTCACGGTGGTCACGACCTATTCGCCGACCAACGATCATGCGGCGGAGTGGGTGGCCGAGCAGGCCCGCCATGGCTTCGACATCGCGGCATACAAGATGGATGTTGCGGACTACGGCTCCTGCCAGGAGGGAATCATGCGCGTGTTGGGAGCCACGGGGCGCATCGATGTGCTGGTCAATAATGCCGGCATCACGCGCGACGCCAGCTTCAAGAAAATGACCCTGGAAGATTGGTCCCTGGTCATACACACCAATCTCGACAGCGTGTTCAACATGACCAAGTTCGTCCTGCACGGCATGCTCGAGAACCAGTGGGGCAGGATCATCAACATCTCTTCCGTCAACGGACAGAAAGGCGCGTTCGGCCAGGCCAACTATTCGGCAGCCAAGGCAGGCGTGCACGGCTTTACCAAGGCGCTTGCCCTGGAGGTGGCGAACAAGGGCATCACCGTCAATACCGTCTCGCCCGGCTATCTGCGCACCGCGATGGTGACCAAGGTACCTGCGGACATCCTGGAAAAGAAAATCCTGCCCGAGATCCCGGTCGGACGCCTGGGCGAACCGGACGAGGTGGCCGGCCTGGTCGCCTACCTGTGCTCGGACGAGGCGGCCTTTGTCACGGGCGCCAATATCGCCATCAATGGCGGCCAGCACATGAGCTGATGCCGCATCCTGGCGCAATGTGGCCTGTTCGAAGGCCAAATTGCCCATCGCTTGATGTGTCTCAAGCACGCAGCGGCAGCTGCGCCTGAAGGGAGCTAGGCCTCTCCGGTCCAAGCCAGATTGAACTCACGCAGATGACCCATTTCGCCTTGCCAAATTCTAGGAGGAAGTCATGCAAACAGTAATGAGCCCTATGCTCAACATGTATCAGAATCAACT
>JAEWBA010000295.1 GCA_023391395.1 Pseudomonadota bacterium | reverse complement strand
TCGAAGGTGGGCATGGCATTCAGCAGCAGCGCGCAGTCTTCCGCGCTTTGCGCCATCGGCCCGCCCTGATCGAGCGAAGAGGCGAATGCGATCATGCCGAAGCGCGACACGCGGCCATAAGTCGGCTTGATGCCGCTGACGCCGCAGAAGGACGCCGGCTGGCGGATCGAGCCGCCGGTATCGGTGGCGGTGGCAGCCGGTGCCAGGCGCGCGGCGATGGCCGCCGCCGAGCCGCCCGAGGAGCCGCCCGGCACCGCCTTGAGGTCCCAGGGGTTCTTCACCGGGCCGAAATGCGAATTCTCGTTCGAAGAGCCCATGGCAAATTCGTCACAGTTCAATTTGCCGAGCGTGACCATGCCGGCCGCATGGAACTGTTCGACCACGCTTGCGTCGAAGGGGCTTGTGTAATTTGCGAGCATCTTTGAGGCAGCGGTGGAACGCCAGCCGCGCGTCACGAAGATGTCCTTGTGCGCGATGGGGATGCCGGTCAGCGGCGTGCCGTCGTTCCTGGACAGGCGCTGGTCGGCGGCGGCGGCCTGCTGCAGCGTCAGCTCCTCATCGACATGGAGGAAGGCGTTCAGCTCGCTTTGCTTGATGCGTTCGAGGTAGTGGCGTGCCAGCTCGGCGGCGGATACCTGCTTCGCCTGCAGCAGCGCGGAAAGCTCTTTCAGTGTTTTGGTATGCATGGGCTTGGGGCCGGTTGAATGCGGGCGCGCCTCCGAGGCGAAGCGTGCCCGGCTGCTTGGTTTATTCGATTACCTTGGGAACGAGGTAGAGGCCGTCCTGGGTAGCCGGAGCGACCGCCTGATAGTCGGCGCGGCGGTCCGGCTCGGTGACGGCGTCTTCGCGCAGGCGCAGGGCGACGTGGGACTCGTGGGCGGCAATCGGGTGGTTCAGCGGTTCGACGCCGGCGGTGTCGACCGCGCGCATCTGCTCAACCAGGGCGAAGATGCCATTGAGCTTGTCCAGGGTTTTGATTGCCTGCGTTTCGTCGAGATCGAGCTGCGCGAGACGGGCAAGACGTTTGACGTCCGAAAGGTCAAGAGACATGGTCGAGTGGTATGTGGATGGCGTGCGCAAACAGGGCGCACGGGGGGATTTTTTAAAAAGGCAAAGCTATTTTAAACCTGACAAAAAGCTTGCCAAAACGGCGTGGCTATTGCGCATTATTGGTATTTCCGCTGCCCAATTTCCCCGAAATTATAAGGTAGAATGTCGGGCCTAGAGCCAGCCGGGATGGGCTCTCGCCTTGGCGCCGCCAGCCGCGCAGCACGCGACCGGAAGCGAACCTCAATGATTTGCGCTTCACCTTTTGCGCAACAGGACAATACATGTTTGGATTCTTACGCAGTTATTTCTCTAACGATCTGGCCATCGATCTGGGTACTGCCAACACGCTGATCTACGTACGCAACAACGGTATTGTGCTGGATGAGCCGTCCGTGGTCGCGATTCGCCAGCAAGGCGGCCCGAACGCCAAGAAAACCATCCAGGCCGTCGGTAAGGAAGCCAAGCAGATGCTGGGCAAGGTCCCCGGCAATATCGAAGCGATCCGCCCCATGAAGGATGGCGTGATCGCCGATTTCACCGTCACCGAGCAGATGCTCAAGCAGTTCATCCGCATGGTGCACGACTCCAAGCTGTTCAAGCCCTCCCCCCGCATCATCATCTGCGTACCCTGCGGCTCGACCCAGGTCGAGCGCCGCGCCATTCGCGAATCGGCGCTGGGCGCCGGCGCTTCGCAGGTCTACCTGATCGAAGAGCCGATGGCGGCTGCGATCGGCGCCGGCCTGCCAGTGGCGGACGCCACCGGCTCCATGGTGGTCGATATCGGCGGCGGCACTACCGAAGTCGGCATCATCTCGCTGGGTGGCATGGTCTACAAGGGTTCGGTACGCGTGGGCGGCGACAAGTTCGACGAAGCCATCGTCAACTACATCCGCCGCAACTACGGCATGCTGATCGGCGAGCAGACCGCCGAAGCGATCAAGAAGGAAATCGGTTCCGCCTTCCCCGGCTCCGAAGTCAAGGAAATGGAAGTCAAGGGCCGCAACCTGTCCGAAGGCATCCCGCGCTCGTTCACGATTTCCTCCAACGAGATCCTGGAAGCCCTGACCGATCCGCTCAACAGCATCGTCTCCGCCGTCAAGAACGGCCTCGAGCAGACCCCGCCGGAACTGGGCGCGGACATCGCCGAGAAGGGCATGATGCTGACCGGCGGCGGCGCGCTGTTGCGCGACCTCGACCGCCTGCTGATGGAAGAAACCGGCTTGCCCGTGATCGTCGCCGAGGACCCGTTGACCTGCGTGGTGCGTGGCTCCGGCATGGCGCTTGAGCGCATGGACAAGCTGGCCTCGATCTTCTCTTACGAATAAGAGCCCGATTAAGAATGATTCCGGCCTCGTGCGGCCTTGCCGTGTTCACCGTACCGGCCGCTGCACGTTTCTCCGGGATTGATCCGCATGTGACCGGCGCGCACCGCGCGGCCGGTCCGCGCGATGTGGCCCGCGGGCGTCCGCCGGGCGCGCCGCCGCACTGACTGCAACCGCTACCGAGACCGATGGAATACAGCCCACCGCCACTCTTCAAGCAAGGCGCTTCCGCACGCGCCAAGGTGGTGATCTTCTCGGTGATGGCGATTGTCTTGCTGATGGTCGATGCGCGCCTGAATGCGCTCGATCGGGTCCGTCAGCTTGTCGCCACTGCGCTCTATCCGCTGCAGGTCGTCGCCCTGTTCCCGCGTGACGCCGCCTACATGGTTGCCGACTATTTTTCCACGTTGTCGTCGGTGCAGAAGGAAAACCAGGCGCTCAAGCTGCGCCAGGTCGCCGATGCCCAGACCTTGCAGCAGGTGCAGCAGCTGTCGGCCGAGAACGCGCATCTGCGCGAACTGCTGGGGGCCACCGAGCGCCTGCCCGTCAAGTCGGTGATGGGTGAAATTTTGTATGACGCGCGTGATGCCTTCACCCGCAAGATCGTGCTCAACCGCGGCACGCGCGATGGCGTGATTGCCGGCCAGCCGGTGATCGACGACGCCGGCGTGGTCGGCCAAGTGACGCGCGTGTTCCCGTTCACGTCCGAGGTGACGCTCCTGACCGACAAGGAGCAGGCCATTCCCGTGCAGGTGGTACGCAGCGGCCTGCGCAGCATCGCCTATGGCAAGGGCCATGCCGGTTCGGTGGATTTACGCTTCGTGCCGGTCAATGCCGATATCAGGAATGGCGACATCCTGGTCACTTCCGGCATCGACGGCGTTTACCCGGCAGGGCTGGCGGTGGCGCAAGTGGTGCAGGTGGAAACCAAGTCTTCCGACGCCTTTGCGCGCATCATCTGCCAGCCCTTGGCGGGCATCGACCGCAACCGGCAGTTGCTCATTCTCCTGACCGATACCAATTTCCCGCCGCGCCCCGAGCCGGAGGATTTCAAGAAGGAGAAGGCGGCGCGCAAGAGCGCCGCGGATGCGGCCAAGGAAGCGCCGAAGGAGGCAGGCAAGGAAGCGGCCAAGGCCCAGCCGGCGGCTCCCTCGCAAGGCACGGCGCCCGCCGCTGCACCGGCTGCGTCGGCGCAGAAGGCGGCGCCTCCTCAATCCGGCCCGGCCCAGCCGCCGGCGGCTCCGCAGGCGCAAGGTGGAGCGGTGAAGGCTCCGGCGCCGAAGCCAGCACCTGCTGCTGCCACCCCAGCGCCTTCCGCTTCCGCCGTTGCCCCCACGGCGGCGCCGAAGCCGTCCGCCCCGCGCAACGTCGGGCCGACAACCAGCACGCCGGACGCGACACCCACGCCGCAGCAGAAAGCAAGCACGCCATGAATCGCCC
>JAEWBA010000272.1 GCA_023391395.1 Pseudomonadota bacterium | reverse complement strand
GCACCGATGCTGTCCTTCACCGCGGAAGAGGCATGGGCGGTATTCGCCGGCAAGGACGAATATGCCGCCAGCGAGGGCACGATCTTCACCCAGATCTATTACTCGCTGCCGCATGTGACGGATGGCGAAGCGCTGCTGGCGAAGTTCGCCGCGCTGCGCGAGCTGCGCACCGACGTGACCAAGCAGCTGGAAGAGGTGCGCGCCGCCGGCGGCATCGGTTCCTCGCTGCAGGCGGAACTGGAAATCAAGGCCAGCGGCAGGAAGTACGAGTTGCTGGCAAGCCTGGGCGAAGACCTGAAGTTCGTTTTCATCGTCTCCAAGATCACGCTGACGCCGGTCGCCAGCGAGGCCGAGGAAGCCGTGATCGTCACGCCTTCGACGTACCAGAAGTGCGAGCGCTGCTGGCATTACCGCGCCGATGTCGGTGCGCATGCCGAGCACCCCGGCATTTGCGGACGCTGCGTGAGCAATCTGTTCGGTCCCGGCGAGGCGCGCCGCTTCGCCTGAGCGGCTGCTCGCAAACGTTCCGCCCCTCGGGGCGGAACACGCTTGTCGGCGCCCTCGTTCCCGGCGCGAACCATGTCGCTGCACGCTTAACTTTTCCCAATGTCAAAATCGGGGAAGCAGCGTATAGTCGCGCCGGGAGCCGCTTCGCTCCCTTCAAACCCTATTCAATAGGCCCAACCCAGACATGGCTACAAGAAAAAGCGCTTCCGGCAGCAGCATGCTTCCCTGGCTCGGCATTGCCGCCATCATCGTGCTGCTCGACCAGATCACCAAGGTCACCATCACACGCCTGTTCGCCTACGGCGACTCGGTGCCGGTCACTTCCTTCTTCAACCTGATGCTGGTCTATAACAAGGGCGCGGCCTTCAGTTTCCTCGCCAGCCAGGGCGGCTGGCAGCGCTATTTCTTCACCGCCATCGCCATCGTCGCCATCGTCTTCATCCTCTTTCTGCTCAAGCGCCATGCCGGCAAGCGCCTGTTCTCCTGGGCGCTGGCCCTGATCCTGGGCGGCGCCATCGGCAACCTGATCGACCGCCTGCTCTACGGCCACGTCATCGATTTCCTCGATTTCCATGTCGCCGGCTGGCACTGGCCGGCCTTCAACGTCGCCGACAGCGCCATCGTGGTCGGCGCCGGCCTGTTCATCCTCGATGAGCTGCGGCGGGTGGGCAAGTAAACGGCGACCGTGCGCAACTGCTACACTTGCGCGACATTCGTCCAGGAGCCCCTATGGATCTCGCGGGTAAGAAAATCGTCCTCGGCCTGACCGGCGGCATCGCCTGCTACAAGGCGGCCGAACTCACGCGCCTCTTGAGCAAGGCCGGCGCGAGCGTGCAGGTCGTCATGACGCAGGCGGCAACCCAGTTCATCACGCCGGTCACCATGCAGGCCCTGTCCGGGCGCACCGTCCACACCGACCAGTGGGATGCGCGCATCGCCAACAACATGGCGCACATCGACCTGACGCGCGACGCCGACGCCATCCTGATTGCGCCCTGCTCCGCCGATTTCATGTTCAAGCTGGCGCACGGCGCCTGCGACGATCTGCTTTCCACGCTATGCGTGGCGCGTCCGATCACCGTGCCGCTGATGGTGGCGCCGGCGATGAATGTCGAGATGTGGCAGAACCCCGCCACCCAGCGCAATGTGGCGCAACTCAGGGAGGACGGCGTCCAGGTGTTCGGCCCCGACGCCGGCGAACAGGCCTGCGGCGAGACCGGCATGGGGCGTATGCTGGAACCCGAATACCTGTTGGAAGAGACCATCGCCGCGCTGCACGTCAAGCTGCTTGCCGGCAAGCAGGTGCTGATTACCGCGGGCCCGACCTTTGAGCCCATCGACCCGGTGCGCGGCCTCACCAATCTTTCCTCCGGAAAGATGGGCTACGCGATTGCGCGCGCGGCGCGCGAACTGGGGGCGGAAGTAACCTTGGTGTCCGGCCCGACCGCCCTGCCCACGCCTTACGGCGTGCATCGCATCAATATTCACACCGCCCAGCAGATGCACGATGTCGTGCTTTCGCGCCTCGAGGGCCAGGACGTATTCATTGCCGTGGCCGCAGTCGCCGACTGGAAAGTCGCCAACGTCAGCCAGCAGAAGCTGAAAAAGAATGGCGACGCCGACGTGCCGCACCTCGAATTCGAGCAGAACCCCGATATCCTCGCCACCGTCGCCGCCCTGCCCAACAAGCCATATTGCGTCGGCTTCGCAGCCGAATCGGAGAATCTGCTGCGCTATGGCGCGGAAAAGCGCAGAAAGAAAGGCATTCCGCTGCTGGTAGGCAATATCGGCCACGATACCTTCGGCAAGGATGAAAACGAGCTGGTCTTGTTCGACGACGAAGGCCATGTGCACCTGCCGCGCGCCGACAAGCTGCAGCTCGCGCGTCAGCTCATGGCCGAGATCGCGCGCCGGATCTAACAGGCGCGCGAGTGCGCAGCCTCGCCAGATTACCCGCGCCGGCAAGGCCGGAGTGCGCCGGAGCCCATTCAGACGCCGCTGCACGGGTCGGGAAATCGCCG
>JAEWBA010000069.1 GCA_023391395.1 Pseudomonadota bacterium | reverse complement strand
AGCGCGCCAGGCGATCGCGCGCGTGCACCTTCTGTTCGGGCGTTGCGAGATTGACGATCAGCGCCGTCACTTCAAACATGCCCTGACGCGAGGCCTGAAGGAAGGCGTCGCCGCGCCCATCTTCCGTGCCTTCGTGCTCGATATGCCTGGCCACATACTGCTTCAACAACTGGACCGTGGCTTCCCGGTTCGGCTTTTCAGCGGCGATGCGCTTCAGGAGCGCGACGAGTGCCTGTTGTCTTTGCATGCGCTGCTGCAGCCAGAATTCATGATCCAAGGGCCGCGCATCCGACGCGGCGCGTATGCGCGCTTCCTGCTCGGCATTGAAATGACCGAACCAGTATTCGGCCTGTTTCATCAGCTTGCGGAACCGGTGCGCTTGACGCTCCTCAAGGCTGCCGTGCAGATACTCCTTACGATAGTCCTCGTTGTTGGCGGCAAACTTCCTTTCGATATGCGCGATCTGGTGCGGCTGCAGCGACAGCGCAAGCTCGGCCAGCGCCGGCAGCGCCCGGTCGACAACGGTCAGCATGCGGCCCTTGAGGGCGGCATAGTCGGCAGCCGCGTCGGCCGGCGTCATGCCATGCGGCAGTCGGTCCCGGGCTTGGGTAAACAGCCGCGCGTAATCCGGCAATTGCGTATGCCGATGCCATGCGAACAATTCTTCGATATGCCGCTTCACCCACGGGCGCTGCTCGGCATCGAAATCGACGTAACGGTTCAACCACCAGTAAACGACGCTCTCGCCATTGCTGTAGCCGAGCCGTATCGCACTGCACCCGGCCAGGAGCAGAGCAAGCAGCAATACGGCGGCCTTGGTGGCAAGGGCAGGAGGGGACCGCATGATAAAATCGCGCATCATTTTTACCAATAGTCTATGAACGTCGTCATTCTCGCAGCCGGCATGGGAAAGCGTATGCAGTCCGCGCTGCCGAAGGTGCTGCATCCGCTGGCGGGCAAGCCGCTGCTTGGGCATGTCGTCGATACCGCCCGCACTCTTTCCCCTTCCGGCCTGTGCATCGTGTACGGCCATGGCGGCGAAACGGTTCCGCAGCGGATGGAGGCTTCCGACCTCGCTTTCGCCAAACAGGAGCCTCAGCTCGGCACCGGCCACGCCGTCATGCAGGCGCTCCCGCACCTGCGCGAGGATGCGCCGACCCTCGTCCTGTACGGCGACGTGCCGCTGACGACCGCGGCGACGCTGCGCCGCCTGTTGGACAGCGCCGGCACGGATAAGTTGGCGATCCTCACGGTCGAGCTGGGCGACCCGACCGGCTATGGCCGCATCCTGCGCGAAGATGGTCGCATCGTCAGCATTGTCGAACAAAAGGATGCCAGCGAAGCGCAGCGCGCCATCCGCGAGGTCAATACCGGCATCCTGGTTGCGCCGACCGCGCGCTTGAAGCACTGGCTGACCACGCTCTCGAACGACAATGCCCAGGGCGAGTATTACCTGACCGACATCGTCGCCCGCGCCGTAGCCGAGGGTGTGCCCGTGGTTTCCGCCCAGCCCGACGCCGTCTGGGAAACCCTGGGCGTCAACAGCAAGGTGCAGCTCGCCGAACTGGAACGCATCCACCAGCGCAATATCGCCGTCCGCCTGCTGGAACAGGGCGTCACCCTGGCCGACCCGGCGCGCATTGACGTGCGCGGCACGTTGTCCTGCGGACGCGACGTGAGCATCGACGTCAGCTGCGTCTTCGAGGGCAAGGTGGAGCTGGAAGAAGGCGTGACCATAGGCGCGCACTGCGTCATCAAAAACGCCCGCATCGCTCGCGGCGCCGAGATCAAGCCCTTCTGCCACATCGAAGATGCGGTGGTCGGCGCGGAATCGATCATCGGCCCGTATGCGCGCCTGCGTCCCGGCACGGAATTGGCGGAGGATGTCCACATTGGCAATTTCGTCGAAGTGAAGAACAGCCGTGTCGCCGCGCACAGCAAGGCCAATCACCTGGCCTATGTGGGCGACGCCGATGTCGGCTCGCGCGTCAACATCGGCGCCGGCACCATCACCTGCAACTACGACGGCGCCAACAAATTCCGCACTGTGATCGAGGATGAGGCCTTCATCGGCAGCGATACCCAGCTCGTCGCGCCGGTGCGCGTCGGCAAGGGCGCTACTCTCGGCGCCGGCACCACCCTGACCAAGGATGCCCCGCCCGGCGCGCTGACCGTTTCACGCAGCAAGCAGGTCACCATCGAGGGCTGGCAGCGGCCGGTGAAGCTCAAGAAGTAAGCAGGCACTGACACGGCTTCCCCACGGCTAAAGCACTCTGCTGAACCACCCGCGTGCGTCAACGCGAGTGAAGCGAGGGCTCTCACATCGTGGCACTTCGCGAATGCGCGGGATCCTTCGCTCTGCTCGTGATGACAGATAGATGGGTGCACCTGCCTTCACGGCGGTTTGACGCGCGGCATCCGGCAGGCAGACCGGACCAAGCGCCGATGGCTACAGCGCAATGTGCGTCTCGAACTTGCTGCGATGGATGGAAAAGAAGCTGCGCACATTGCGCACATTGGCATGCCCGGCGAACAGGCGGTGCGCCAGGGCGTGATAGGCCGACATGTCGGCGACCTGGATCACCAGGATGAAATCCGGACCCGGCGAGACGCGGTAGCACTGCATGACGGCCGCTTCGCCGGCCACCAATGCCTCGAACTCGGCCAGTTTCTCGCTGCCCTGGTGGTCGAGCGTGATTTCGACGATGGCCGTCAGCGGCAATCCGACCTTGTCCGGCGCCAGCAACGCCACCTGTTTTTCGATCACGCCGGCCTCGGTCAGCCGCTTGACGCGCCGCAGGCAGGTGGGGGGCGAAGCATGCACCCGCGCCGCCAGCTCGTTATTGGTCTGCGCGGCATCGGCCTGTAGGGCATTGAGGATGCGTCGGTCCAATTCATCCAGTGCGACACTTGTAACTGCCATGAAATTCACCCGCAAATTTCTTATAAGTTTGAAATATTATTTCATAGTACCGCACCAGTGAAAATTTCTTACGTTTGTTTCCATATTTCGCAAACTTATTTCACATCCGCTCTTCTACGATTAGTACCTCATTTCCAGTTGATTCGCGAGGTATTCCATGTGCGGCATCGTCGGCGCGGTAGCGCAGCGCAACATCACTCCCATCCTCCTGCAAGGCTTGAAGCGTCTCGAATACCGCGGCTACGACT
>JAEWBA010000168.1 GCA_023391395.1 Pseudomonadota bacterium | reverse complement strand
GTACTGCCGTGAACCTGAGACAACCAGGTCGGATCGGCCGGTAGATGGTGGCGCAGCAAAGCCCGGTTTCGCTCGACATCCTGCGGCAGGTCGCCGACGTGGGTCGCGAGGTTGAGGCCGCCGCCGCCCTGACCGTCATCGTAGGGCGGGCGGCTGCAGCCGCCGCGGCGCAGGGTGGACAGCGCGCCCACGTTGGAGGGCGCGTGCAGCCAGTCGGGAAAGAGAAATTCCATGGCGGCTCCCAAGACTATTCGCAAGCGAGGGTATCGATGCCTGCGCGTTCCAGCAAGGCGGCCAGATCCGCAGGCAAAGGGGCTTCCCATGCGCAAGGCGCGCCGGACGCCGGGTGGTTCAAGCCCAGCCGCTGCGCGTGCAAGGCCTGGCGCCCGAAGGCGGCGGCGAGATGCGGCTTGCCATACAGTGGATCGCCCACCAGCGGGAAACCGATGGATTGCAGGTGCACGCGGATCTGGTGAGTGCGTCCGGTTTCCAGCCGGCAGCGCAATAGGCTGACCGGACGCCCATCCAGCGTGCCTTCTGCCAAGCGCTCAAAATGCGTGAGGGCCGGCTTGGCGCTCGGATGCGACGATACCGCCATCCGGATGCGGTCGCGTGGGTGGCGCCCGATCGGCGCGTCGACTCGGCCGCTCATCTGCGGCGTGCCCCACACCAGCGCCAGGTATTCGCGCCGTACGCTGCGCGCCTGCAACTGGCGCACCAGATCGGTTTGTGCTTCCAAGGTCCTGGCGACCACCATCAGGCCGCTGGTGTCCTTGTCCAGTCGATGCACGATGCCGGCGCGCGGCACGGCAGCGATGGCGGGGAAACGGTGCAGCAAGCCGTTCAGCAACGTGCCGCTCCAGTTGCCGGCTGCCGGGTGCACCACCAGGCCGGCCGGCTTGTCAATGACGACGATCGCAGCATCCTCATGGATGATCGGCAATTCCATCGCTTCCGGCTGGTAAGCCTGGTCCTCCGGAGCCGACTGGGGCTGAATGAGCACGGCTTCGTCGCCCAGCACGGCGGTCTTGGCCTTTGCCGGCCGCCCGTCCAGGCTGACGTGGCCGGCCTCTATCCATTGCTGGATGCGGCTACGCGAGTACTGCGGCAGCAGTTGCGAAAGCGCCTTGTCCAGGCGCTGCCCGCAAAAGCGGGAATCCAGTCGGATCTCGATCGGCTGGGCCGCGGCCGGAGTTGCGGGGACGGCACTTTCGTCTTCGTCGCCGTCTTCGAGTTCGATGTCGGGTTGGGTGTCAGTCAAAATCGGTGTGTCGTTTGATATTACGCAAGTCGCCATGGGCTATAATCCGTGCCTGTCCCAGAAGCGCTCGTGCAAAAGCCATGCAGAAAAAATCGCTCAAATTCGCCGCCTTCGCCCTCGCCCTCGCCTTGTCGGGGTGCGGCCTATTGCCGGAAAAAATCGACGAAACGCGGTCCTGGTCGGCGTCGAAATTATACGCGGAGGCCCGCGACGAACTGGCGAGCGGGAATTACGACAAGGCGGTCGAGTATTTCGAAAAGCTGGAGTCGCGCTATCCCTTCGGCACCTATGCCCAGCAGGCGCAGATGGAAGTCGCCTACGCCCATTATCGCCAGGGCGACCAGGCGCTGGCGCTGGCGGCTGTCGAACGCTTCATCAAGCTGCACCCGAATCACCCGAATGTCGATTACATGTATTACCTACGCGGCCTGATCAATTTCAGCGGCCGCGGCAGCCTGTTCGACTTCGTCACCAAGCAGGACCCCAGCGAGCGCGACTCGAAGGCGACACGCGACGCCTTTGAAGCCTTCAAGCAGCTGGCCGAGCGCTTCCCGGACAGCAAGTACACGCCGGACGCCATCGCCCGCATGAAATACCTGGTCAATGCCATGGCACAGTATGAAGTGCACGTCGCCAATTACTATTTCCGGCGCGGTGCCTACGTGGCCGCCGCCAACCGCGCGCAAGCCGCGGTCGCCCAGTACCAGGAAGCGCCGGCCCGGGAAGAAGCTCTGTTCCTGATGATCCGTTCCTACGATGCCCTGGGATTGACCGAGCTGCGCGACGATGCCGAGCGCGTACTGCGCCAGAACTACCCGGACAGCGCCTGGTTCCGCGGCGGTCCGCAGCGCAAGGATCCGTGGTGGAAGATCTGGTAGAACGCCAGATTGAATTTTTCAGAGCCCCGCAATCCGGGGCTCTTTTCATTTCTGCCCTCAGTCTTCCAGGCGCCGCCGGAACACCCAGGTCGTTGCCGAGGATTCGCCTTCGCTGAAGCGATAAGCCTCGCTGTCGAATTCCTTCAGTTCTTCCGCGCGCTTGAGGCCGTGCACGGCGGCGAAGCGGGTCATTGCGCCGCGTGCGCGCTTGGCAAAGAAAGGAATGATCTTGTATTTGCCGTTCTTCCAATCCTCGAACACCGGCGTGATCACCGGCACCGCCAGCTTGGCCGGCTTGACCGCCTTGAAGTATTCCTCTGACGCCAGGTTGACCAGTACCTTCGCCTTCGCCTCGGCCAATGCGGCATTCAGCGTCGCCGTGACGCGCTCGCCCCAGAAGGCGTACAAGTCGCGGCCGTGCGGGTTGGCAAGGCGCGTCCCCATTTCCAGGCGATAGGCCTGCATCAGGTCGAGCGGCCGCAGCACTCCGTACAGTCCGGATAAAATGCGCAAGTGCCTTTGCAGATAATCCAGCTGCCCGCCGTTCAGGCTGGGGGCGTCGAGCCCTTCGTAGACATCGCCATTGAAGGCCAGCACCGCCTGCTTGGCATTGGCAGGCGTGAATGCTGGTTCCCACGACGCGTAGCGGGCAACGTTCAATGCGGCCAGCTTGTCGGAAATGCTCATCAGGCTGCCCACCTGCGCCGGCGACAGCGTTCTCAGAATGCCGATCAATTCGGCGGCCGGTTCAAGGAGTTCCGGCGGGCTGTAGGTTTCGGTAACGGGAGGAGTGGTGTAATCGAGGGTTTTTGCGGGGGATAAAACAATCAGCATGTCGAACAGTTTTGAAAGAGAGTTTCCCCAATGATACCCAAGCGTGTCGTACTCGACACCAACATCTGCCTGGACTTGTTCGTATTCCGCGATCCGCGCTGGAAGGATCTGCTGGCGGCACTGAAAAACGGCGAGCTGGATGCGGTGACGCGGCCGGACTGCCGTTCGGAATGGCTGGCGGTGCTGAACTATCCGCATCTGCCGCTGCAAGAGGACACGCGCGCCCGCGCCGTCGCCGAGTTCGATGCTCTGATCACCTGCCTGGAGCCGCCGGTGCGCAGTACGCCGCTACCGCTTTGTCACGACCGGGATGACCAGAAATTCCTGGAGCTTGCGCGCGATGCCGGCGCCTCGGTCCTGATCAGCAAGGACAAGGCCTTGTTGAAACTCGGGCGCCGCACGGTCCGCGCCGGCCTGTTCCAGATCCTCGCGCCGGAACGCTGGCTGGCGGCAGCCGAAGTTACAATGCCGGCTTCTCTGTCCTTGTCCGCATGAGTCACGCCATGTCCTCCCCTGCTCCGCTTTCCGTACTTCCGTCTCGCCTGCCCCATGTCGGCACTACCATCTTCACCGTGATGTCGGCACTGGCGGCCGAAAAGGGAGCAGTCAATCTGGGCCAGGGCTTCCCCGATTTCGATTGCGATCCCGCGTTGGTCGATGCCGTTGCCGAAGCCATGAAAGGTGGCTGGAACCAGTATCCGCCGATGGCGGGCGTGCCGGCCCTGCGTCAGGCCATCTCTGCCAAGATCGCCCGGCTCTATGGCCGCGACTACGATGCAGGGACCGAAATCACCGTCACCGCGGGCGCAACTCAGGCGATCCTGACGGCGATCCTGTGCAGCGTGCATCCCGGCGACGAAGTGGTGGTCATCGAACCAGTCTATGACAGCTATCTGCCGGCGATCGAGCTGGCCGGCGGAAAGCCGGTATGCGTGCAGATGGAAGTGGGACCGCAGGGCTATTCCGTCCCGTGGGACAAGGTGGCAGCCGCGGTCGGCCCGAAGACCCGGCTCATCATGATCAATTCGCCGCACAATCCGACCGGATCCATCCTGCGCGAAGCGGACCTGCATGCGCTGGCGGACATCGTGCGCGACACCGATATCCTGCTCGTGTCAGACGAAGTGTACGAGCATATGGTGTATGACGGCGTACGCCACGAATCGGTGTGCCGCCACCCGGAGCTGGCGGCACGCGCCTTCGTCATCTCGAGTTTCGGCAAGACTTATCACGTCACTGGATGGAAGGTCGGCTATGTCGCAGCGCCGGCGGCGCTCTCGGCGGAATTTCGCAAGGTGCACCAGTTCAATGTCTTTACCGTGAATACGCCGGTCCAGCACGGACTGGCGCAGTACATGGCAAACCCGGCGCCTTATCTGGAGCTGCCCGCCTTCTACCAGCGCAAGCGCGACCTGTTCCGGGAAGGTCTGCGGCAATCGCGCTTCAAGCTGCTCCCCGCCGACGGCACCTATTTCCAATGCGTGGATTATTCCGCGATTTCCGCCATGCCCGAGGCCGAGTTCGCGCAATGGCTGACCGGCGAAATCGGCGTGGCCGCCATTCCGGTCAGCGCCTTCTATGCCCAGCCGAAGGAATCGGGCATCGTGCGCTTCTGTTTCGCCAAGAAGGATGAGACCCTGCGCGCCGCCTTGGAAAGACTGGCGCGCGTCTGAACATTACGCCTACTTCTTGCCACGCGCCATCAGCGCTTCCTGATTGGCCTTGCGGTCGAGATTGACGCGCTGAGCAGCGGGGCGTTCACCCAGCATCTTGGTGTATTCGCGAATCGGATATTCGGCCAGTACATCCTCGCCGAAGATGATCTTGGAACTCATGCTGACCAGCGGCAGGTGGACCATGGCGCTGCAATCGGCCATGGTGAAACTGTCGCCCGCAATGTAGGGAGCAAACTTGGCCAGCCTCCCGAACGCCTTGGCATGGCGTGTCAACAGCTTTCGCACGCGCTCCTTGGTTTCATCGCTGACCTTGCCGCCGAAGAAAGCCTCGGCGTAGAGTTCGCGCGCCACCAATTCCAGGTGCAGTTCAATGAAAGTGTGCAGCTCGCGCACCTTGGCGGCTGCGAAAGGGTCGGCAGGCAGCAAGGGCTTTTGCGGATAGGCGGATTCCAGATAGTCCACGATCACCTGCGATTCGATCAAAGTACCGCGCTCGGTCTCGATGAAAGGGACTTTGCCCAGCACCGAGCGCTCCAGCAGCGCGGGGCTGCGGTCCAGCCACACCAGTTCTTCCTCGAAGGGGATCTCCTTTTCAAGCAAGACAAACTTGACCTTGTTGTAGTAATTGCTTGCAGCAAAGCCGCACAGTTTCAGCATGTCGTCTCCGATGGTGAGGGAAAAAGCCTGATCAACAAAGGCTCAAGCTTACCGCAGGAAAACCGCCCCTGCAGACAAGGCCAAACCGGCAAGCGCCATTTCGGCAATAATATGTATGCAAGACGAGGGTCTATACGACCCGAGACAAATGCTCGAATGCGCCCACTGCGCCAATCTCAGCCCACGACGCCATGCCTGCCGAACTGCAAGCCTCCCGCCGCGACGCCACCCTGATCCTGACGATTTCCAATCCGGGCGCGAAGAACGCCCTGCATC
>JAEWBA010000049.1 GCA_023391395.1 Pseudomonadota bacterium | reverse complement strand
CCTGGTCGGCAGCGCCGCTGTTGAAGGCGGCGCCTTCGACAGCGTACAGCGCGGCATTGCCGACGGCATAACCGGCCGAGGTATTGTCGCGCACCGCGAAATCCCAGCTCGCGCCCTTGCCCGGCTCCTGCAGCAGCCGCGCCTTGGCGCGCAGCCGCACGCTGGTGTTGGCCGGCACCGTCAGCGCATAGGCGCCGGCGGCGTCGGCCTGCCCGCTGGCCAGGATGCTGCCGTTGTCGCCCACCGCCTCGATCTGCACGCCGCGCGCCGGCTTGGCGACCGTGTTCGCATAATCCAGCTTGGCGCTCCAGTTGCCCAGTCCATCCTTGCTGGCGCTCGCCGGCACCGCATCGTAAGTGAGCTTGCCGCTCAAGCGGACAGTGCTCGGGGGCGGTTCCGGGGTGGCACTGGAACCGCCGCCACCGCAAGCGGCCAGCAAAGCGGCAACGAAGGCGGCCAGCACAACGGCCGGCAAGGAGGAAGGGCGAATCGGGAGCATGTGGCGTTTTCCGGGGAAAGGATGAACGGGAGAAAGCGCCGAGTATAGCAATGCATTGCTAAATGCCAATCTTTTGACGTGGCGACTGTTGCGCGGATTGACTATCTGTTTTGAATCCGGGTACGGCGCCGGAACCATGCAAAACGCCGCGTCCCGTGGAAGGAACGCGGCGTTTCTGCTTGCGTCGGCCGTGCCTTACAGCACGGCAGTGATGCGCCAGGGAAGCGCCTCAGAACGACCGGCTGTACTGCACGCTCAGGATGTTGACGTCGTTGCTGTAATTGCCGATGAGCGTGCCTCCCACTGGCGGCTCGGCCTTGTTGATCGAGGCGTCGCGCACGAACAGATGAGCGTAGCCGAAATCCCAGGTGTCCTGCCGTGTCGGCTTGTACTGCGCGCCGAATGCCAGCCAGGTGCGGTCGGCGTCCGGGATGCGCGCCGTGCGGAATTCCGAGACCACCGGCGTCTGGTCGTAGGCGACGCCGGCGCGCAGCTTCCAGGTGTCGTTGTAACGATAGTTGACCGCTGCCGACACCCGCACCGTGTTGCGCCAGTTTTCGGGGGTCACGCTGTCGGGCGCGCCATTGTCGAATTGCACGCGTAGTTCCCGGAAACGGTTCCAGCGCACCCAGTTGATGTCGGCCATCACCGACCACTTGCTGTCGATATCCATGTAGCCGCTCACATTCAGTGATTCCGGCAGATCGAGACTGGCCCGGGCGCCGGTGTCGGCAAAGGTTGGCGCGGCGGCAAGCGGCGCCGGCAAGCCGGCGGGCCGGGCGAACCTGGCGTCACCCTCGATGTCGTGCTTGATGCTGGAACGATAGGCGATGCCGAAGCGCAAATTCTCCTGCGGCTGGAACAAGATGCCGAGATTGAAGCCGTAGCCCCAGTCATTGCCCTTTACCGTCGCCGTGCCGTCGCGCGCCTGTGGCAGGAAGCCGCTGGGCGCACAGGCGGCAGGCCCCAGGCTGCCGACGCAAATGCTGCCGAAATCGACCGCCCGCGACAGCTCGACGTTGACATATTGCAGGCTGATACCGGCCCCGAGGGATATCTGTTCATTGAGCCGGTAGGCGAGCGTCGGATTGATGTTGACGCTCTGCAGCTCGGACTTCAATGCTTGATAGCGGCCCACCCAGCCGGCATCGTAGTCGGTCTTGAGGCCGAAAGGCGATTGCAGTCCGATGCCGAAACGCAGACCCGGCACAAGATCCATGGCGTAATACAAGGCCGGCACGAATGCCCAGCTGCCGGCGTCGCCACCATTGCCCCCGAGCAGCGGCGTGCCGACTGCGGAGACCGAACCCCGGTTTTCAAACCTCGACGAAGGCCGGATAGCCGAGCCGGCTATCAGGAATTGCCGTCCCGGCAAACGCATCAGGCCGGCAGGATTGAAGTAAATGGTGCTGATGTCCTCGGCCGCGGCGGCGCCACCAGCATGAGCATTGCCGACACTGGCAGCGCTCATTTCATTCAGGATGAATCCGCCGGCATGGGCAGGCCCCATCGGGAGCAGCATGACGGCAGCGGACAGCAGGAAGGCGGACGTGGCGGAGCGGGTAAGCGCGCGGAAAGGCGTCATGTTGTATCCCCTTCTTCTTCTGGTTCCAGACATCACACGAGATGTCCGGCCAGAAGACGAAGGGGCGCTGACACTCGTTCCGAATACCCAAGGCATGCGGGGCATGGCAGCGCCGACCGCATGCCCAGTGTTCGGTATTTCTCCCGATTGCGGTCTGACTCAGCTCAAGCAGCCGCAGAGGCTGTATGAATTTGGCGACACGCGATGATCCATCGCCTCTCTCGAGTCAAAGCGCGCCCTGTCCCATTGGATTTTCCGCACGCTCCTTGCTCTGGAAACTTTCCTTCTGAATCATCAGGAAGAAATGCGCCTTGATGCCGAATACGCGCTTGTGTCCGACGTCATGCACTGGGCGCCCCGGCAGCGCCTCGGCCATGCGGTACAGCGCTGGCGCATCCAGCAGATGCAGGGCAGCAGCAGCCCGTCCTGCCTTGCCGCTTTGGGCAGACCGGCGCCGCCATGATGGCAGCCAGTGCAACAGGGGCAGGCCGGTGTGGAAATCGAGCGGATGCCGGCGGTTCGGCGTGGTAATGAACAGCCCCTTGCGCGCGATCCGATACAAGTCCGTCACCAATGCCGCCTGCCGGGTCTCGGGGCCGGCATGTTCGATCACTTCGCTGCAGAAGATCCAGTCGAAGGAGCCGTCGGCAAAAGGCAGCCTCTGGCAGGCTTCTCCCGGACCGTGTGCCGGGACTTCGCGGGAAGTAATGTGCGCTCTCTCCTGAGCGGCGCTCCAGGCGGTGAGGTAATCGCCACCTTCGAGCCCGGGTCCCGCTTGCATGTACAGGCTGAGCACCGTGTCGTCGGCTCCGTCCTGCCGGAACAGCCGGAAGGCTTGGAACAATCTTTGCCGCTGCGTATATCGCAGGCGCGCCACGAAGCCGGATGCCGGCAGCCCATGTTCACTACCGCCGGCGGCGCCGGCATTGAGCGCATTCTTCAATTCATTCTCCCTGCGTAAGTTTGCCTGTATCGCAAGCGGCTCACCCGCTATGCGAGAGGCCTCAATCGAGCGCGCCCTGGTCGCGCAGCCATTGCACCAGTTGTTGCAGCCCGGCGCGATGAACGGTAATCGAACTGGTGATGACGCCTTCTCCGGGAACGTCTTCCCGGATCTGCACTTCGATGGAGGAGTCCTGGCCCGGATGCAGGTTCATGACCAGTTGTTCGGTGCCTACCGCCGTGACATTTTCGATGCATGCCTGTCCCGAATCGGAAGCATGGAAGCTCGTTTGCATGTCGTCTCTCCGGATGGGTTGTCGGATCAAGGATCTACTGCGATGCGGCGCCCTACTCTTCCATGCCCAGCAGGGCCTCGATGTCGGCGATTGCCATGCGCAGCATCAGCTGAGGCGTGGCTTCGTGGGGTGCCATGCCGGTCATCATGGCATCGGGAAAAGCCTTCTTCATCCGGCCGTTCTGGTGAATGAAATACTCGCCTTGATCGTACTCAATGGTATAGGTCAGGCGCTTCCCCTTGGTGCGCCGGTGTTCATAAACTGGCATCTGGATTCCTCGCTCGAAGTCTGGCAATTCCACCCTAGCACGACGGGCCAGGAAGGAATGCGCGCTGCATCAATGAAGATAGACAGGGCACAGCGAAACGCAAAGCGGAGATCACCGTGACGGTTGAAAACGTGGGCGAATACGAAATCGAATATCTCGGCCAGGCTCTGCCCGATGGCCATGGCTGGGGCGCCTATGTCAGCATCTCCGGCCCCTCGTCCAATCCCATGCACCTGAACAATATCTTCCCCATGCAGCATGTCAGCATGGACATCGTTTTCGAATCGGAAGCGGCGGCCGAGGCTGAAGCGCGCAAGGTGGCCCTGGCGATGCTGGAGGCGCAGCACGAATGAGTCTTGCGCTTTGTTGCAGCTCAATCCGCCCCATGCAGGGCGGCGGACAATAGACAGCGGAGGGACCAGTCCGATGCACTACGGCACCGAAGCCATCCGCACCTTGGCGCTGCTTGGCCACACGGCGGCCGGTAAGACTACTCTGACCGAGGCACTGTTGCATCGCGCCGGCATGATCGAGGCGCCCGGCAGCCTGGAACGCGGCAACACCGTTGCCGACTACGATGCGCTGGAACGCAAGTATCGGCACTCCCTGTATTCCGCCCTCACCCATCTGGACCTGCCGGACACACGCGTGCACTTGATC
>JAEWBA010000032.1 GCA_023391395.1 Pseudomonadota bacterium | reverse complement strand
CGAACCTGGCCGGCGCCAGCCCGGAAACGATGGCGACCAGCGTAGCCGGGCCGCTCGAACACCACCTTGGGCAGATTGCCGACGTCAGCGAGATGACCTCGTCCAGCTCGGTCGGCTCGACCCGCATCACGCTGCAGTTCGGTCTCGACCGCAACATCGACGGCGCCGCGCGCGACGTGCAGGCCGCGATCAACGCCGCGCATGCCGACCTGCCGACCACGCTACGCAACAACCCGACCTACCGCAAGGTAAATCCGGCCGACGCGCCGATCATGATCCTGGCGCTAACCTCGGACACGCTGCGCCAGGGTCAGTTGTACGACGCTGCCTCCACCATCCTGCAGCAGAAGCTGTCGCAGGTCGAAGGCATCGGCCAGGTGAACGTGGGCGGCAGTTCGCTGCCGGCGGTGCGCGTCGAGCTCAATCCGCACGCGCTGTTCAAGTACGGCATCGGACTGGAAGACGTGCGCGCGGCACTCGCCTCGGCCAACGCCAACAGCCCCAAGGGCGTGATCGAAGACGGCGGCCGGCGCTACCAGATCTATTCGAACGACCAGGCCAGGACGGCGAAGGAATACCTGCCGCTGCTGGTCGCCTATCGCAATAACAGGCCGGTGCGGCTGACCGATGTTGCCGAAGTCACCGATTCGGTCGAAGACCTGCGCAATCTCGGCATGTTCAATGGCCGCCCGTCGGTGCTGGTGATCCTGTACCGGCAGCCGGGCGCAAACATCATCGCCACGGTCGACCGCGTCAACGCGCTGCTGCCGCAGCTGAAGGCCTCCGTTCCGAGCGCGATCGACCTGTCGGTCGCGATGGATCGAACGCCCACCATCCGCGCCTCCCTGAAGGAAGTGGAGCGCACGCTACTGATCGCGATGGGGCTGGTCATTCTCGTGGTCTACTTCTTTCTGCGCGACGCGCGAAGCACGCTGATCCCAGGCATTGCCGTTCCGGTATCGCTGCTCGGCGCCTTCGGCGGCATGTACCTGCTCGGCTACAGCCTCGACAACCTGTCGCTGATGGCGCTCACGATTGCGACCGGCTTCGTGGTCGACGACGCGATCGTGGTGACGGAAAACATCATGCGCCACGTCGAGGCCGGAATGCCGCGCATGCAGGCCGCGCTACTGGGTGCACGCGAGGTCGGCTTCACCGTGCTGTCGATGAGCGCCTCGCTGATCGCGGTGTTCCTCCCCATCCTGTTGATGGGCGGCCTGGTCGGCCGGCTGTTCCGTGAGTTCGCGATGACCCTGTCGCTCGCGATCCTGGTGTCGCTGGCGGTGTCGCTAACGGCTACGCCAACCATGTGCGCCTATCTGCTGCGGCCGCCATCACAGAGGTCGGCTTCGCAGCGACCGCCGTCGCGCCTGTCCCGTTTCAGCGCGCGCGCCTTCGATGCGATGCACGGCTTCTACGAGCGCACGCTGCACTGGGCGCTGCGCCATGTGTGGCTGATGACCGCTATCCTGCTGGCGACCATCTGCCTGAATGTCCTCCTGTACATCGCCGTGCCGAAGAGTTTTTTCCCGCAGCAGGATTCCGGCCGGCTGGCCGGCGCGATCCAGGCTGACCAGAGCATATCGTTCCAGTTGATGCGGCAAAAACTGATGACCTTCGTCTCGCTGGTCAAGGGCGATCCCGACGTGACCAACGTGGTGGCCTTCACCGGTGGCGGCCAGACCAATTCCGGCTTCATGTTCGTCGCGCTCAAGCCACTGTCGGAGCGCCGCCAGAGCGCCGACCAGGTGATCGCGCGGCTGCGCCGCAAGCTCGCACAGGTGCCGGGCGCCTCCCTGTTCCTGCAGCCGGTGCAAGATATCCGCGTCGGCGGACGCGCCAGCAACGCCCAGTATCAATACACGCTGCAATCGGACGACCTGAGCGAATTGCGGACTTGGGCGCCGCGCATCCTGGCCGAACTGCAGCATGTGCCGCAACTGGCCGACGTCAATACCGATCAGCAGGACAAGGGCCTGGAAACCCGGCTGGCGATCGATCGCGCGACCGCGTCGCGCCTCGGGCTGTCGCCCGGCGCGATCGACAATGCGCTGTACGATGCGTTCGGCCAGCGCAACGTTTCCACCATCTACAATCCGCTCAACCAGTATCACGTGGTAATGGAAGTGGCGCCGCAATTCTGGCAGGACCCACAAACCCTGGACCAGCTCTATGTCAGCACCTCGGGCGGCGCAGTGACGGGCAGCAAGCTGTCCAACGCCGTGGCCGGCACTTTTTCCGCACAAGGTGCTCGCGCCGGCAGCACGCCGACCGCGAGCGCGGTCGCCAATGATGCCGCACGCAATTTCTCGCTGAATGCGCTCGCCAACACTGCCAAAGGTACCACCTCGAGCGGTGCCGCGGTCAGCACTGTGCGCGAAACCATGGTGCCGCTCAAGGCATTTGCGCGATTCGAGACCGGCACCACGCCGCTGGGGGTCAATCATCAGGGATTGTTTGCCGCCACCACGATTTCATTCAACCTACCACCGGGGCAATCGCTGGGGGACGCAACCATTGCGATCGAGCGCGCCATGCGCCGGATCGGCACCCCGGCATCGATCCAGGGCCATTTTGCCGGCACCGCCAAGGTTTTCCAGGAGTCCCTGGCGAATGAGCCCATCCTGATCCTAGCCGCCCTGCTGACGGTCTATGCGGTACTCGGCATCCTGTATGAAAGCTATATCCATCCGATCACGATCCTTTCGACACTGCCGTCGGCCGGTGTCGGCGCACTGCTGGCGCTGCTGGTCTGCGGCACCGACTTCACCCTCATTGCCCTGATCGGCGTCGTCCTGCTGATCGGCATCGTGAAAAAGAACGCGATCATGATGATCGACTTCGCGCTGGTCGCGCAGCGCACCGAACACAAGACGCCGCTGGAGGCGATCACCCAGGCCTGCCTGCTGCGCTTCCGCCCGATCATGATGACCACCATGGTGGCGATGCTGGGCGCGCTGCCGCTGGCACTGGGGTCAGGCGACGGCGCCGAACTGCGCCGCCCGCTCGGCATTTCCATCTTCGGTGGATTGCTGGTGAGCCAGATGCTCACCCTGTACACTACGCCGGCGCTCTATCTGCTGCTGGATCGCTTCAGCAAAGGCAGGGGCCCGCGCGCGACAGGGCAAGCCGCGGAGGCGCGACCATGAAGCCGCGCCCAGGATGGGCCGGCAGAATGGCGCTGTGCGGATTGGCCTTGCTGTCCGCCTGTGGCACCGTCGGCCCCGATTACCGTCGACCTGAGGTCGAGGTTCCGGCGGCATACAAGGAGCGGCCCGGATGGAAATTGATCGCGCCGCAGGACGAGCAGGACCGAGGCCCTTGGTGGGCGGTCTATCGCGATCCGGTGCTGGACGAGCTGGAGCGGCAGGTCGACGTCTCCAACCAGAACCTGAAGCGGGCCGAGGCCGCTTTTCGCGAAGCGCGCGCCGCACTGGAAGCGGCACGCGCCGGCCTCTTCCCGACACTGGCTGCGAGCGGCTCCGCCCGGCGTAGCGGCGCTCGCGGCTCCGCTGTCCAGCCCAGCACCGTCGAGAACAATGTCGGTCTTTCGCTGGGCGCCGCCTGGGAACCCGATATCTGGGGCAAGATCCGGCGCACGATCGAAGGCGCGGCCGCCAATGCGCAGGCGAGCGCCGCCGACCTCGCCAATGCCCGCCTGTCTGCGCAGGCGGCGCTGGCCACCGATTATTTCGAGCTGCGCATCCTGGACGAACAAAAGCGCTTGCTCGATACAGCCATCGAAGCCTATGCGCAAACCCTGCAAATCACGCAAAACCAGTATGCCGCCGGCTTCATTGCCCTGGCCGACGTGATCACCGCCGAAACCCAGTTAAAAACCACGCAGGCACAAGCCATCAATGTCGGCGTGTTGCGCGCGCAGCTGGAGCACGCGATCGCGGTGCTGACCGGCAGGCCGCCGGCCGAATTTGCGATCACGCCAGCGCCGCTGACGGTAGGCGTGCCGGATATTCCCGCCGGCATCCCTTCCACTCTGCTGGAACGCAATCCCGCGATCGCGGCGGCAGAACGGGCGGTGGCGGCATCGAATGCGCAAATCGGCGTTGCGCTGTCCGCTTACTATCCCGATATCACGCTGTCCGCTTCATACGGCTTCGCCAGCGCTGCCGTCGGCACCTTGCTGCATGCATCCAATGCGCTGTGGTCGCTCGGCGCCGGCGTGACGGAAACGCTGTTCGACGCCGGCGCGCGGCATGCGCGAGTGGCCGAAGCGCAGGCGATCTACGATCAGAGCGTCGCTGCTTACCGGCAAACGGTGCTGAGCGCTTTCGAGCAGGTCGAAAACCAGCTGGCCGCACTGCGCATCCTCGCGCAGGAGTCGGTCGTGCGGGACGACGCGACCCGGCTGGCGCGGCAGGCGGTGCAACTGACGATCAACGAATACCAGGCCGGTACCGTGCCGTACACCAGCGTCGTCACCGCGCAGACGACCGAGCTCGCCAACGAACAGGCTGCGCTGACGGTGCGCCAGAATCGGCTGGTGGCCAGCGTCGCCTTGATCGAGGCGCTGGGCGGCGGCTGGAATGTGTCGCAGTTGCCTGCCAGCGAGCAGATGCAGGCGGAACCCAGAGCACTGTCTCAACATGATTAAATTTGGGTCAGTCGGGAGAATGAGAATGACCAAGCGCCCGCTTGAGATGATTAAGACGCAAGGTATTGGCTCCCGATATCAAGAGCCAAGGCTTAGCCCAGCATGGGTTTGTTCACCATCAGGAAATACACCACCAGCATCGCCGTGAATGCTGGATAACCCAGACCCTCCCACCAACGTGCATACTGCCAGTACTGTGCCGGCAGTGCCATGCCCTCCCGCACGGCGAGATCCGCCATCCCCTTCATCCGAATCTGCAGCCACACCACAGGCAGCCAGCAGGCTCCGGCAAACAGGTAAAGTATGATCGACCACATCACCCAGGGCGTGGTGAGCGACCAGCCCGCCATCGACAGCATCAACAGACCCGTCACCGGCTGCACGATGGCAGCGGGCGTCGTAAAAATCCAGTCCGCTAGCACTACGATGCGTGCAACCACAGCCTGCGCCGGCACACTCTTGCTGCGGTTTGCACAAAACAAGTAGAACGCGGAGCCGAAGCCGGTACCGACCAGGATCACGGAAGAGAGGATGTGCAGGGTTTTCAGAAAAAGATAGGCAGACATGGCTTTTCTTCACGATTTTTCAAAGGCGTCCAGCACCAACAGCAATGCCAGAATCGGCAGGTTTTTCAACACGGGGCCGAATGGGTGCAACCAGAATTCGGGGAGCCAGATACTGATGATGAGGGTGTAGCTGAATATCAACCCGAACTGCAGCCGCCACAACAAGCGGCTTGGCTTCAGCAAGGTGGCCACGCCCAATGCAGCATCCAGCGCAGCGGCGCTATACAACACTAACCACGCCAGCCCGCCGTGCAGGCCGACACGCGCTAGCAGTTCCAGGCTGTCAACGGTCGGGAAAATGCCGAAGGACAGTGCTGCGGACACCAACCACACGAGGGCAAGGACAATGCGCAGCATCGGCATCGTCCATGCAGCAACTGCCTCGCCGCGCAGCATGCCGGGCGATATGCCGCCAAACCAGTGCTCGGGAGCCTTCAGAGGGCGGCCAAGAAGCCCCTGAACCGGTGCCGGGTCGGCGACATTGCCGTCTTCCAGCATGCGCAGCGTATCGGGCGAAAACACCTTCTGCGGCAAATGGCTGGCAAAAGTAGCGGCCGGTCGCATCACCCACATCGGCACCGTCAGCCAGAACGGCTCGTACATACCCATGGCCCGCCGGTAAACCTGCAGCATTTGCCGGTAAGGCATGGGCGTTGGCCCTGGCACATCGAACACACATCTCTTTGGCGCGTCCGCGATCAGGCGTACGACGATGCCGCACAAATCATTCACATGCACCGGTTGCAGCAACTGCTCGCCTCGGCCTGGCAAGCCGACAATCGGCAGACTTGCCAAGGTGCGGAAGAAGCGGCTGCTCTCTCCATCCAGCCCCACTACCAGCGAAGGCCTGAGGACAGTCCAGTCCAGCGCGGAATGCGCAAGCCAGGTATCCGCTTCACGCTTGGTACGCATATAGGCCGTGGGCTCCCGGCCGGGGTGGCCGCCGAGCGCGGATATCTGCACGACACGACCTACCCCGGCCTGCTCGCAAGCTTTGAACAAGGCGACAGGCGCATCACGGTGAACCGATTCAAAACTTTGCCCGGGCGTTTCAAAGAGAATGCCGACTGCGTTGACGACCGCGTCGATACCGGACAAGCGGGGCAACCAGATATCGACGTCGTGGTCCCGGCCGTAATCGATCGCGACTTCACTCGCCCCCCGTACCGTGCGCACGCCACGCACGACCTGATGGCCGGCGTCCGTCAGCGCTTGGCACAGATGACGGCCAATGAATCCGTTGGCACCGCATACCAGGATCTTCATGCTTTCCTCGTCAAGGCGGAGGTCATGAATATTGGCAGTACAAGGGCGATGGCAGTTACGGCGATGCGCATGAGGTTCTCCTTATGTGGTGATATCGATTTCAGAGCTCGCAATGCCCTTCGCGGCATCGTCTGCTGCGCCGTTCCGCGCACCGGGCAGCCAAGCCGGAAAGCAGCCACGAAAGCCGCTCCGAAAACCGATACCGGTTTTGCGTGCGAAATGCAAATAGGCGGCATCAAACAAGGGCTTCAGCAGTGGCCAGGCCGTCGGTGCGGTCAGCCAGCCAAACCCGATAGCGCCATAGGCCAGCTGGAACACCTCCACGCCCTTGACGAAGGAACCGTCCGGCTTCAATGCATGGATGACCGTAAGCATGTCCTTGAGCGGCACGCCATACGGCGCAGGGTCGAAGCCTGGTGCCGAAATATCCACGAAGCGCAAAAGGCGGGACGAATCACGATCTCGAAAATTGTCTATTTCGAGTTTGCAGATTGGACAGGCGCCGTCGTACAAGACGAGTAAAGGGTAGTTCGACACGTCGCCCTCCTTTCTGCAAAGAGATATATTTATTCTGAAATTTCAGTCAAAAGAGAAATACATCAGCAAAAAATTTTCAGCTTGTCCGCCCTGCGTCTTTTCCATTCCCGCGCACGAGCTTCTGCACCGACGCTCCCATCTTCAGCAGCTTCATCAAAGTGGCTGGCTCCAGTCGCAGCATTTCATCGGCCCAGGTGGTAAGCGTCTCCATCAGCGCCAAAGTCTCGGCAAGACGCTGTTGTGCCGCCTTGCTTTCCTTGGCCAGGTCCGGGCTCGCCATGCACTCTCTCAGGGCGACAATGGTGGGATTGAACTCGCGTTCCTTGCGCTCGCGCACGATGGTTCTGAACAGCTCCCAGACATCGCCGGACGTTTCGAAGTGATCGCGTCGATCGCCAAGCACATGCGCCACCTTCACCAGCTTCCAGTTCTGCAATTCCTTCAGGCTGGTCGACACATTCGAACGGGCGACGCCCAAGGTCTCGGCTATTTCTTCCGCATGCATGGGCCTCGCCGCCACGTATAGCAAGGCATGAATCTGGCTGACGGTGCGATTGACGCCCCATCGGGTGCCCATTTCGCCCCAATGCAAAACGAATTTCTGTGCGACGGGATTGAGTTCCATGCCTTCACGTTAATTCATACAGTAATTTCTGTCAATACAGAAACTACAGAATATTGATTTTGCTCTGCCCTACCCTAGGCGTGCGGCGCTGTCTTTCCAAGGACAAAACCCTTATAATTGAACAAGTTATAAAAATTCCGGCGGCAGGCGCCACCTCGCCGCCGTTTTCATTTATGGCAATCAAACACTTCCTGCAGTTCTCCGATTTCACGCTGGACGAGTTCGAGTACGTGATCGAGCGCGCGCGCCTGATCAAGCGCAAGTTCAAGAATTACGAACCGCACCACCCTCTGCTCGACCGCACCCTGGTGATGGTGTTCGAAAAGAATTCGACACGCACGCGCCTGTCCTTCGAAGCGGGCATGCACCAGCTCGGCGGCGCGGCGATCTACCTGAATACCCGCGATAGCCAGCTAGGACGCGGCGAACCGGTGGAAGATGCGGCACAAGTCATGTCCCGCATGTGCGACATCATCATGATCCGCACCTTCGGCCAGGACATCATCGAGCGCTTTGCCGCGCATTCGCGCGTGCCGGTCATCAATGGCCTGACCAACGAACACCATCCCTGCCAGGTGCTGGCCGACGTGTTCACCTATATCGAACATCGCGGCTCCATCGCCGGCAAGACCGTGGCCTGGATCGGCGACGCCAACAACATGCTGTATTCCTGGCTGCAGGCGGCGCAAGTGTTCGGCTTCCATGTCAATGTTTCGACCCCGGCCGGCTATCCGATCGACCAATCACTGGTGGCGCCGGACAACCAGCGTTATACCGTGTTCGGCGATCCGTCCGAAGCTTGCGCCGGCGCCGACCTGGTGACCACCGACGTGTGGACCAGCATGGGCTTCGAGGCCGAGAACGAGCAGCGCCGCAAGGCCT
>JAEWBA010000429.1 GCA_023391395.1 Pseudomonadota bacterium | reverse complement strand
CATTTCGGCGATCGCCACGAAACAGCCGAGTATCGAGATGCCATACACGCCGTTGAGCAGGCGATTGCCGAAGCTCGCCACGGGCGGCAACCCGACCGCCAGCGAGGGCGCGAGGCGAATCGCCCAGATCGCGACGCACAGGCCGAACAGGATAGGCGCGCGGGAAAAATCGGCCGCGAACAGAATGAGCGCCAAGGCGGCCGCCCACAATGCCGCTTCCATGCGCGGATAGGTGCTGCCGAACATCCGGAAACTTTCCCAAGCCGCAGCCCCGAAGAAGGCGCAGGCAACGATCAGGAAAAGCACATAGGACTGCGAAAACAGGACCGACAACAGAAGCGCAAGCAATATCAACGCCGTTGCAACGCGCGTTCTCAGCATTAGGAAGCCTTCTTTCGTTCGATCACCTGCTGGCTGGTGCGACCGAAGCGCCGCTCGCGCTGGCGATAGGAGGCAATCGCGTCGTCGAGCGCGTCATCGTCGAAATCGGGCCAGTATACGTCGGTGAAATACAGTTCGGTATACGCCAGTTGCCAGAGCAGGAAGTTGGAGATGCGCTCTTCGCCGCCGGTGCGAATGAAGAGATCCGGCTCCGGCGCATAGGCCATCGCCAGATAGGGCGCCAGCTCCTCTTCGGTGAACTGCGTGGCCCCCGGATTGGCAGCCACCATCTTGCCGACCGCCTGCATGATGTCCCAGCGGCCGCCGTAATTGGCGCAGACCGTGACGGTAAGCCTGTCGTTGTTGGCGGTCTTGCGCTCGGCCAGGGCAATCAACTCACGCAAACGATCGTCGAAGCGGCTGAGATCTCCCACGACCTTGAGCCGGATGCCGTTCACATGCATCTTCGCGACCTCGCGCTCCAGCGCCGTGACGAACAGGCGCATCAGCAGCGATACCTCCTCCGCCGGACGACGCCAGTTCTCGGAACTGAAGGCAAACAGGGTCAGATACTCGATGCCGCGCTCGACGCAGGCCTTGACGACATTCCGTACCGTTTCCACGCCCTTGCCGTGTCCGGCGACGCGCGGCATGAAGCGCTGCGTCGCCCAGCGGCCATTGCCATCCATGATGATGGCAATGTGGCGCGGCACCTGGCCGACTTCCGGTATCGCCTGCGTTGAGCTCAGATGCGTCATGTAAGATGCCCCGGTTAATGAGAAGAGAACAGCGCCGCGTTCAGACGGTGAGCAGCTCTTTTTCCTTTTCGGCGATGAGCTTGTCCACTTCGGCCACGAACTTGTCGGTCAGCTTCTGCACTTCATCCTGGGCGCGACGCTCCTCGTCTTCGGAGCATTCCTTGTCCTTCAGCATCTTCTTGAGGGCTTCGTTGGCGTCGCGGCGAATATTGCGGACCGCCACCTTGGCATCCTCGCCCTCGCTCTTGACCAGCTTGACGAATTCCTTGCGGCGCTCTTCGGTCAAGGGCGGCGTCGGCACGCGGATCAGGTCGCCCTGGGTGGACGGGTTCAGACCCAGATCCGACTCGCGGATCGCCTTTTCGATGACGGCGACCATTTTCTTTTCCCAGGGCTGCACGCCGATGGTGCGGGCGTCGAGCAGGGTGACATTGGCGACCTGGCTGATCTGGGTGGGAGTGCCGTAGTAATCGACCAGGACGTGATCGAGAATGCCGGTATGCGCGCGACCGGTCCGCACCTTGGCCAGATTGGCCTTGAGCGTCTCGATCGACTTCTGCATTTTCTGATCGGCGTTCTTTTTGACGTCGGGGACAGTCATGTTGTGCTCCTCAATTGCAAGGGGTTATACGTGAACCAGTGTGCCCTCATCCTCGCCCAGAATCAAGCGCTTGAGCGCGCCCGGTTTGACGATGGAAAAGACCTTGATCGGCAGCTTCTGATCACGGCAAAGCGCGAAGGCGGTGGCATCCATCACCTGCAGATGCTTGGCGATGGCTTCGTCGAAGGAGATGGTGGAATAACGCGTCGCATTGCGGTCCTTGTTGGGATCGGCGCTGTAGACACCATCCACCTTGGTCGCCTTCAGCACGATCTCGGCACCGACTTCCGAACCGCGCAACGCCGCCGCAGTGTCGGTGGTGAAGAAGGGATTGCCGGTGCCGGCGGCGAAAATCACTACCTTGCCCTCTTCCAGGTATTGCAAGGCTTTCGGACGGACGTAGGGTTCGACCACCTGTTCGATGCCGATGGCGGACATCACGCGTGCCGTGATGCCGGCCTGGCGCATGGCATCGGCCAGCGCCAGCGAATTCATCACCGTCGCCAGCATGCCCATGTAATCGGCGGTGGCGCGATCCATGCCTTGGGCACCAGGCGCCACGCCCCGGAAAATATTGCCGCCGCCTATGACGATCGCCAGCTCGACCCCGAGATTGTGCACCTCGGCCACGTCCGCCACCATGCGTTCGATGGTTGCGCGATTGATGCCGTAGGCATCATCACCCATCAAGGCTTCACCGGAAAGCTTGAGCAGGACGCGTTTATAGGCGGGTGTTGTCATGGGCAAAGACTCCTGGGATAGCGGTATTCAACAATAGGGGTAGTCGTTATTGCCGAATTTCAACTTCGGTCAGCCGTTTTGAGGCTAAAGAGTAGAGGAAATCCGGGGTGCTTGTCGCGTCTGTCGCTT
>JAEWBA010000426.1 GCA_023391395.1 Pseudomonadota bacterium | reverse complement strand
ATCGCCAATCCGGCCATTGCCGGTTACGCCAACTATGGCTTCACCGACCAGGCCGACGTGCTGATCAATGCCCGCCTGGCTGCCGACGCGGTTGGCGCGACCAAGATGGACCGCCCGGAATGGTGTGCGGTGCATCCGGGCACCGGCGAGGTGTACTACACGCTGACCAACAACAGCAACCGCCTGGTCGCCAGCGCGACCATGCCGCCGGATGCCGCCAATCCGCGCGCCTATTCCGACACCATCGGCAGCAAGACCAATAACGGGAACGTCAACGGCCACATCATCCGTCTGGCGGAAACCGGCGGCGAAAGCGCGGCCACGAGCTTCAAGTGGGACGTCTACCTGTTCGGTGCGCAATCCGATGCCGATCTGGCCAAGGTGAATCTGTCGGCGCTGACCGCCGACCAGGATTTTTCCAGCCCGGACGGCCTGTGGTTCAGCCGTTCCACCGGCCTGTGCTGGATTCAGACCGACGATGGCGCGTACACCGACGTCACCAACTGCATGATGCTGGCGGCAATTCCTGGCACGGTGGGCGACGGCGGCGCCAAGACCCTGAGCTACACCAAGGCCGACAACAGCACGCTGACCGTCACCACGCAAGTGGGCAAGCTTGCAACGCAGGACACGCTCAAGCGCTTCCTGGTCGGCCCCAAGGATTGCGAAATCACCGGCATCTGCGAAACCCCGGATGGCAAGGCAATCTTCGTCAACATCCAGCACCCGGGCGAGACGATCAAGAAGGCCGATGTGACGGATCCGAGCAAGTACCTCAGCCAGTGGCCGAGCAATGCCGGTTACGGCAACGGCAAGCGCCCGCGTTCGGCCACCATCGTCATCACCAAGAATGACGGCGGCCGCATCGGCACCTGACGGTAGGCTGCCTTAAAAAACAAGGGGCGGGATGCCAGTGGCACCCGCCCCTTTTCCATACGCTCGTAAGGCTCAGGCCGCCGGGACCGTTTCCTTGAAGGCTTCACGGGTGGTGCCGCTGAAATGGCCGCGCAGCCACTTGTGCGCCGGATTGCGGGTATCGCGTTCGTGCCACAACATGTCCACGTGCACGCTGGGCAGCGAGAATGGCAGCTCCTTCATCACCAGTGAACCGATGATGCCGGTGGAACCCACCAGGTGGCGCGGCAAAACCGTCAACAAGTCCGAGGTCGCGACCACGCGCCCGCCGGTATAGAACTGGTTCACGGTGAGCACGATGCGGCGTTCGCGCCCCAGTTGCGCCAGCGCCTCATCCACCAGGCCGTGGGCACGGCCGGAAAAACTCACCAGCAAATGATTGGCGGCGCAATACTCATCCAGCGTCAATTCCTTGTCGGCCAGCGGATGAGCCTTGCGCATCACGCACACATAGTGGCCGGAGTAAAGCTGCTCATGCCGGATCGGCGAGACCGAGGCTTGGCCACCGGTCATCTGGGCCACCACGCCCGGGAAAAAGCCCAAGGCCAGGTCGATATCGCCGCGCAAGAGCATGGGCCGCGGCTCGCGTGTGGTCAGGGGCACCATGCGTATGGTCACCTTGCTGGCTTCGCGGTTCATCTTGCGCACCAGCGAAGGTAGCCAGAGCGCGGCGGTGGCATCCGACATGGCAAGCCGGAAAGTGTTGGTGGCGGTGGACAGGTCGAAATCCTGCTCCGGCGTCACGGCCTCCTCCAGCTCCTCCAACGCTCGCCGCACCGCCGGCCACAGGGTTTCGGCGCGCGGAGTCGGCTTGACGCCATGGGCAGTTCGGATCAGCAATTCATCGCCGAGCGCATCGCGCAGGCGGCGCAAGGCGTTCGAAACGGCCGGCTGCGTCATCGCCAGCCGGCCGGCGGCGCGCGTGAGGTTTTGTTCAATCATCACCGCGTCGAAGACGCGCAGCAGATTCAAATCCAACGTCCGAAAACTCATTGTCCCACCCTCTCGTCTAGATATTCACACCAAATATATTTGATATAGGAAACTAGAATTGGATTTATATCTCAGTGGCCCATATACTGCACTGCAACAACAAAGCGTATTGTGATCGAGTTTTCCGGAGTTTGCCATGTCCCTGTTATCCGCCGCCTTTCCCTTGCAAGCCGCCCTGCCGGCTGCCGAGGTAATTGCCGGCTCCGCCATGGCGGTCGCGCGTCCCGCGCTGGGTCTAGGCGTGCTCGCCGTATTTGCCCTGATGTTCAAGCCCTTGCTGATCGGTTTGCTGCGTGCCGCCCTGCTGGTGGTCAAGCCGCGCCAGTCGATCGAGCAAAGGATTGCGCGGCGCAATATGAAAGATTTACTGCTGCTCAATCGTTTGGCCCATGAAGTTGAAGCCTGCCAACCGAATCTGGCAGTCGAACTGCGAAATCTGGCGGCGCGCGACTAAATTGGGGAACCGATGGCCTGTGTTTGTATCGCAGGCAGATAGCCTTTAGGAATGCGACATACGCAGCTGTTTGCAAAAGAAATTGATTCAATGAAGCGCGGCTCGGCCGCACAGGATTTCGGGGTCCGGCCCCACGAATAAAGCATTAAACCGGAACCCTACAAGTTGTCTCCTCCTCCCTCCTAAGGAAGGATTTGCCCCAGGGTTTCGGCCTTGGGGCTTTTTTTATGTGCAAGCGAATTCCCGCTTCGACAAACACGAGTCTGTGAGTACAATCGTTTCCAATAAAAAATACCAATAAAGGGAGACGTTGGGAGCACCCAGCCCGCCACGGGCGAACAGCGAATGCAACGAAAGGCACGCTCAATGCCATCGCTGCAATCCTGGGATGCGAACCGGCACGGGCACCATGTACCTGACTCACTTCGGCTTGAACCAGGCGCCTTTCGGCATTACCCCGAATCCAGCCTTCTTTTACACCGGCAGCAAGCGCGGCGAAATTCTCGATGCCCTCTTGTATGCGGTGGAGCATGGCGAAGGCATCATCAAGGTCACCGGCGAGGTCGGCAGCGGCAAGACCATGTTGTGCCGCATGCTGGAAAGCCTGCTTCCCTCCCATATTGAAGTCCTCTATCTGGTCAATCCCACGCTTGGGCGGAAGGAAGTCGTCTTCGCCATTGCCGGCGAGCTGGGGCTGGACATTGACGGCAAGCGTCCCGACGAAGCGATCCGGCTGTTGCAGGCCGATCTCATCGCCAAGCACGCAGCCGGCAAGCAGGTTGTGCTGCTGGTGGAGGAGGCGCAGGCGATGCCGCTGGAGACGCTGGAAGAAATCCGCTTGTTCTCCAACCTTGAAACGGCGCAGCACAAATTGCTACAAATCGTCTTGTTCGGCCAGCCCGAACTGGACGACAGCCTGGGTCTGCCGCGCATGCGTCAGCTGCGCGAGCGCATCACCCACAGTTTCAAGGTGCCGCCACTGGCACCGGCGAACATTCCGGAGTACCTCGCTTATCGCATGCGTGCGGCCGGTTATCGCGGCCCCGACGTTTTCAACAAGGCCGCGGTGCGCCGCATCGCCCAGGTATCGGAAGGCGTGGTACGGCGCATCAGCATCCTCGCCGACAAGGCGCTGCTGGCGGCTTTCGCCGACGACAGCCATGCGGTGCTGCCCAAGCACGTAGACGCGGCCGTGCGCGATTCGGAGTTTTCACGCGGCGGGATCCATCGTCGCCGGTTGGCATTGGCTGTGCTGTTGGCCACCGGTGTCCTGATGGGGATTGCGGCTACGGCGACCACATGGTGGCTGAAGCGGCCCGAAGCCTCCGCTCCTGCTGCTGCGGCTAACAGCGTTGCCG
>JAEWBA010000377.1 GCA_023391395.1 Pseudomonadota bacterium | reverse complement strand
CTGGGTGGACGACGCCCGGCTGGTGGTGCTGAACGCCATCGATGCTGCCGACAAGGGCGCGCAGATCCTGCCCCGCTGGCGCTGCGAAACCGTGGAGCGCCACGCCGACCACTGGAACGCGGCGCTGCAAAGCGCCGATGGCCGCATGCTAGCCGTGCGCGCGCGCGGACTGGTCAACGCCACCGGGCCGTGGGCGGCGGAATTCCTGCAGGCTTCGCTGCACCAGCAATCGGACAAGACGCTGCGCCTGATCAAGGGCAGCCACATCATCGTGCCGCGCCTGTTCGACCATCCTTACGCCTACATTTTCCAGAATTCGGACGGCCGCATCGTATTCGCCATTCCGTACGAGCGCGAGTTTACGCTGCTCGGCACCACCGACCTCGATTATCACGGCAGCCTCGACCAGGTCGTGATCGACCACGAGGAAGTGGACTACATCTGCGAACTGGCCAACCATTATTTCGACAAGCGCATCACGCCGGCCGACGTGGTCTGGTCCTATTCCGGCGTGCGGCCGCTACTGGAAGACGATTCCGCAAATGCCTCGGCCGTGACCCGCGATTACCGCCTCGAATTCGACGGCGGCGGCGCACCGCTGCTATCCGTTTTCGGCGGCAAGATCACCACCTTTCGCAAGCTGGCCGAGGAAGCCGTGGACCAGATCGCAGCGGCGCTGGGCAATCACCGGGCCGCCTGGACGGCGCATGCATGCCTGCCGGGCGGCGACTTGTGGGGCAAACAGCCGGCGAACCGTTCGGTATTGGAGTTCGACCTCTACGTCCAGGATCTGCAGAAACAGTATTTCTGGTTGCCGGCGCCGCTGGTGGCGCGCTATGCGCGCGCCTACGGCACCCGCATCCATCAGCTTCTGGCCGGCCGCACCACTCTGGAGCAGATGGGCGAAGAGATCGCCCCCGGATTGTTCGCGGCCGAGGTCGAGTACCTGGTCGAGCATGAATGGGCCGCCAGCGGCGCCGACATCCTGTGGCGGCGCTCCAAGCTAGGCCTGCATCTGGAGCCGGGCACCGAGCACCGGCTGGATGCCTGGATCGCGGCCCGCATGCCTGCCCTGGATCGCGCCGGCGGCGCGAAAGCCTGCATGCATGCCATGGCCCCGGTTTGACGCAGGAACAAGGGAACAGGATCGAAAGCGATATGGGGCCGGCGAGAGAGGCCAGTCCCGGCAAAACAGAGGAGACGAGCGAAGATGCTGAGCGCTGAACAACTGAAGGATTACCGCGAACGTTTCGACCGCGACGGCTATGTCGTGCTCGAACGCCTGATCGACCCTGCCTTCGTCAAGGACCTGATTGCCGCACTGCTGCGCGTCGAGGCCGAACACGGTTTCGGCTATGCCAAGACTTCCTTCGAAGGTTTCAAGACGGTACGGATCAACAATCTGCTGGTCTATGACGAGCTGTTCTGGCAAGTGGCCTTGCAGCCCGAAATCCTGCAATTGAGCGAATCCATTCTCGATCCGGAACTGCTGCTGTCCTCGCTCTGCACATTGACGCTCGGCCCCGGCCAGCAAGAGCAGCCGCTGCATGAGGACACGCAGTTGCTGCCCTTGCCGCGCCCGCGCGCGCCGATCTCGGTCAATGCGATCTGGGCCTTGAGCGACTTCACCGAAACCAATGGCGCCACGCAGATCGTTCCGGGCAGCCACAAGTACGACAGCCCGCCGAAATACGGCAGCGAGGTCAAGACCGTTGCCGCCACCATGCCGGCCGGCAGCGTCATGCTGTTCGACAGCGCGCTCTGGCACAAGGGCGGCGCCAATACCAGTCAGGAACGGCGTTACGCGCTGTCCTGCTATTACTGCGCCGGCTGGATGCGGCAACAGGAAAACCTGCAGCTCGGGATTCCGCGCGAGATCGCCGCGCGCTTCCCCACCCGCTTGCAGCAACTCTGCGGCTACAGCATCTACAAGGGGCAGTACGGCCACATCGACAATCAAGACCCGATCACTCTGCTGGGCAAGGAGCGCGAAAAGCTCACGGTCTGGGAAGAGACCGACCGGCGTCTGGCCAACAAGGCCGCTACCAAGTCCGCCAAATGAAAGCCTGGCTTTCGGACAGCGGCGGCCTGCCGCGCACTCCTGTCTCGGTCGTGCACATGCTGGCCGATGCCGCACGCGCGCGCCCCGAGGAGGCCGCCATCTCCTTCGAAGGCACGCGGCTGAACTACAGGCAGTACGCGGCCGCCGTGGCAGCCCTGGCGGCAAGCTGGCGCGAGCGCGTCGCTCCCGGCGAACGCGTGGCCCTGGTGATGCAGAACTCGCTTGACCTGGCGGTCGCCACCTTCGCCGTGCATGCCTTGCGCGCGCAGGTGGTGGCACTGAATCCCGGCTACAGCGCGCGCGAATTGAGCTTCATGCTCGAGGACGCGGCGCCCAGCCTGGTGGTGCACGACCAGACGGCGAAAGCCGATATCGCCCAATGCTTCCCCGCTCTGCCCGCCGAGCGCGTCATTGCCACCTCCGGCGGCAGCTCCTTTGCCGCCTTGGCGGATCAGGGCCACGCCCTGCCACAGAACTTGCCGAGCCATGACGACCTGGCGACGCTGCAATACACCGGCGGCACCACCGGGCGCCCGAAAGGCGTCAACATCAGCCATCGTCATCTGGCCTTCAATTTGGCGCAGCGCGAAGCCTTGCTGCCCACGCAGTACGGTGCTGAAACCGTCCTGTGCGTGATGCCACTGTTCCATGTCTCGGCCGTGGCAATGTCGCTGCACCTGGCTTGCTACGCTGCTTCGGAACTCATCATCCACCGCCGCTTCGACGTTTCCGCGATGCTGCAGGCCATCCAGACCCAGCGCGTGACTTCGTTCTCCGGCGCCCCGGCGATCTACCACAGCCTGGTGGCGCATCCGGACCTGCCCGCCGCCGACTTGCGCAGCCTGCGTTCCTGCTATTCGGGCGCGGCGCCGCTGCCGCAGGAAATCCTGCGGCGCTGGGAAGAGCTCACCGGCTGCCCGATCCTTGAAGGCTATGGCATGAGCGAGGCCGGACCGTGCATGACCTACAACCCGGCGCGCGGCGTGCGCAAGCCCGGCTCGGTAGGTCTCCCCGTGCCCGCCAGCGAACTGCAGATCGTCGCCATCGACGATCCCTCACGCGCGCTGGCGCGCGGCGAAGTGGGCGAGATCCGCGTGCGCGGACCGCACGTCACCTCGGGCTATCGCAACCGCCCGGAAGAGACCGCGGCCGCCCTGCGCAACGGCTGGATGCATACCGGCGACATCGCCTGCATGGACGAGGACGGCTATGTCTTCATCAAGGGCCGCAAGCACGACACCATCAATGTCGGCGGCTTCAACGTCTATCCTCGCGAGATCGAAGAAGTGCTGCTGTCCCATCCCGACG
>JAEWBA010000330.1 GCA_023391395.1 Pseudomonadota bacterium | reverse complement strand
GTCCACGTCCATGCCGAAGTAGCCGGAATAAGGCGCGTGATGCACATTGGTCAGCGGTACGCCGGCGGCGTCGCGGAACTTGCGGTTGCCGGTCAGCGACAGCGAACCCAGGGTCACGCCGTGAAAGCCGTTGGTGAAGGAAATGATGCTCTGGCGGCCGGTGGCGTTGCGCGCCAGCTTGATGGCCGCTTCCACCGCATTGGTGCCGGTCGGACCGGTGAATTGCAGCTTGTAGCGCAGCTTGCGCGGCTTCAGGATGCGCTCCTCGAAGGTGCGCAGGAATTGCTCTTTGGCCGAAGTTGCCATGTCCAACCCGTGCACGATACCGTCGTGCGACAGGTAATCCATGAGCGCCTGCTTCAGCACCGGATTGTTGTGCCCGTAGTTGAGGCTGCCGGCGCCTGCCAGAAAGTCGATGTACTGGTTGCCGCTTTCGTCGGTCAGGACGGCGTTCTGCGCCTTGGTAAAGACGGTGGGGAAGGAGCGGATATAGCCGCGTACCTCGGATTCGAGGCGATCGAATGTGCGCATAATGCTTTTCTCCTTATGCATGGATGGATGAAGAGCGCCGGGCAATTACGCCGCGTGTTTCCAGGGGCCAATCCTGTAGAGACGCTCTTCTTCGTGGCCGCTCGCGCCGAAATCCTCTGCAGAGAACAGCGTGGCGGCGGAAAACGCGGTGCCGTGACGCGCCGCGAATCGGGTGAACAGCATCCGCGAGGCGCGGTTGCTGGGACTGATGGTGGTTTCCAGCCAAAGCAGCTGGCGCGTAGCCATGCGCTGGCGCAGATGCTCGAGCATGAGAGTGGCGAGGTGGCGGCCGCGCATGCGTTCGGCGACCGCAACCTGCCAGACGAAGAGGGTATCGGGCCGCTGCGGCGGCACGTAGGCGGTGATGGCGCCGACCAGTTCGCCATCGGCTTCCGCGACCACGCTGGTCTGGGCATGGTGCTCGCACAGCAGCAGATAGGCGTAGCGGGAATTCAGGTCGAGCGGCGGGCTGGCCGCGATCAGCTCATGCAGCGCCGCGCCATCGCGCCGCTCCGGGGGACGTAGAACCGGCTGGACGTGAGTCGCCTGCTGGTCCGGCATACGTGCGTTCATGCGTACTCCTTTCCCGGACAGGGACGCCACGAACGGCCAAGGCCGCTCGCCACGTTTGTCGATTGGAGCGCCTATCAAAATGATTCTGAGGGCGTTGCGCCGCCTTGCCGTACAAGCAGTCTGGCGGCGCGGCTACTCAGAAGCGCTGCGCTTCATTTTGATAGGCGCTCTTGAAAGGGGAAAATCAGGGACGCTTACAGGATGCCGCCGGGGACCTTGACTTCGAGCAGTGTGGCGAACTGTTCCAGTGCCACCACCAGGGTGTGTTGATCGTTCTCCGGCAACGCGCTGAGCGCACTGGTGAACCCCTGGGGCAAGGCCGAAGGCTCGTTATCGATCAGAGCCTGACCTTTCGCCGTCACGGTGACATAGACGTTGCGCCGGTCGCGCGTATCGCGCTCGCGGCGGACCAGCTCTTTTTCTTCCAGCCGGTCGACGATGCCTACCACGGTGCTTGGACTCAGGTAGATCGCCCGCCCGATCGACTTCAGGGTGCTCGGCCCAAGTTGGGCGATGGCCATCAGTGCAACCAGTTGCGGCGATGTGATGTTGTGAGTCGCCGTGAGGCGTTTGGAATGATGCTCGACGCACTGCGCGATACGGCGCACGCTTTGTAAGATGCGGATGGAATCATTGACTGCGACAAGCTTGGTGACATCGTTCATGTCAGCAAGTGTAGCCGCATCCAGTGACGCTGTCTCCGGCGCCTCCTGTCGATTCCTGCCGCGGGTTTGTTTCCCTGTTTTGATTTTCCCGGTTTCTCTACCAAAGGAACGCCATTGTAGGTGCGGCAATATTCGATGTCAAATCATATCGATATCAATAATTCTGATTCAAATCATTTTAATGGGAAGCGAAGTGGCGCAAGTGTGCGGGGCATCAGCCCGTCATTCGGGCGAAAGCCGGAATCGTGTGGCGTTGAGCAATAGAACGTAAGACCGCCGGCTCCCGACTTTCGTCGGAATGTCCGGCCTGGGAAGCATCTGGATTAAACGGTGTCGGCGCAGCGCTTGGTGGAGACACTAAGCGGTGGAGCGGAGGGGAGGCTGATAAGGACGCTTTACAGCACGAAGCCGTAATCGATGGTCAGCGGCGCGTGATCGGAAAAGCGCTCGTCCTTGTAGATGGCCGCTGCCTGCGCCGATGCTGCCAGCTCCGGCGTAGCGACGTGATAATCGATACGCCAGCCGACGTTCTTGGCCCAGGCCTGGCCGCGGTTGCTCCACCAGGTATAGGCTTCGCCGGTAGTTTCAGGGTGCAGGCTGCGGTAGACATCGACCCAGCCGGTTTCGCCCAAGACGTTGGTCATCCAGGCACGCTCTTTGGGCAGGAAGCCGGAATTCTTTTGATTGCTCTTCCAGTTCTTCAGGTCGATTTCCTTGTGCGCGATGTTCCAGTCGCCGCATAGCACGACTTCACGCCCGCACGCGCGCAACTGGCGCAGATGCGGCAGGAAGACTTCCATGAAGCGGAACTTCGCCTGCTGCCTTTCCTCGCTCGAAGAGCCGGACGGGCAGTACAGCGAAATCACGCTCAGCTTGCCGAAATCGCATTGCAGATAGCGACCCTCGGCGTCGAATTCGTCGCAGCCGAATCCGATCTGCACCGCATCCGGCTCGTAGCGCGAATAGACGCCCACGCCGGAATAGCCTTTCTTCTCCGCGTAGTGGAAATGCCCGTGATAGCCGTGCGGCGCGAGAAAGTCCGGGGTCATGTCAGCCGCTTGCGCCTTCAGTTCCTGCACGCAGACAAAATCGGCGGACTGCCTGTCCATCCAGTCGAAGAAACCTTTTTTGGAAGCGGAGCGGATGCCGTTGAGATTGGCGGAGATGATTTTCAGCATGGGAAAGGCAAGAAAAAACGACGCGCCAAGCATAACCGATCCGCTTGCCGGGCGTCATGTTGCCGCCATTCCTCTGCGCCGCCTTATCTCCGATTACAATGCCAGCTTGCCGGTTTGCTTGCGTCCTGCAATTGTCAATGCAGTACATCCTCCCGTCATTCCGAGCGCCAGCGAGGAA
>JAEWBA010000315.1 GCA_023391395.1 Pseudomonadota bacterium | reverse complement strand
ATACGGAGCTGCGCGCCAGCGGCGAAGGCAAGGCGACGGTGCGCTACGTGCGTCATACGCTTGAGCCGGAAGACGTGCGGCGCCACATCGCGGCCGGCAAGCAATGCACGCGGCTGGCCTTGACCTGGAGCGACCGGATCTCCTTCGTGCTGACCGAAACGCTCGCCGTCAAACGGGTCACGCCGCTGGATGTCCTCAAGGAGCAGAACGATTCGGCGATGCAGAACGAGGACGAACGCTTCGATACCGACTTCGCCCTGATGAGCGGCGAACTGGCGAAACTGATCGCCGACCTGGTAGAGGCCCTGGGCGGGGAAGAGCGGCGCAAGGAGGCGGCCTGAGCGGCCATTCCGTCAGCGTTCTAGCTCGAGCTTGAGAAAGTCAGCGCCGGTCCGAAGCTTCGGACCGTGGAGGGCGGCGGAAACCTGATACGTATTCCGGTCATACGCCGCGCAGGTTCAGGAAGAATGCTGGCCGGCGGCGATGACTGCCGCACCGAGCAGGGCCAGCGCCACGCCCGCATAATCGGTCCAGTTGGGCGTAATGCCGTCCACCACCCATAGCCAGCCCAGCGCCGTCGCGATATAGACGGCGCCGTATGCCGCATACACGCGCCCGCTTGCCGCCGGATGCAGCGTCAGCAGCCATACGAAAATCGCCAGGCTGACTGCAGCCGGCAACAACAGCCAGGCGGAGCCGCGGCCGCTTACCCACAGCAGCGGCAGATAGCAGCCGATCAGCTCCGCAATCGCGGTGGCGAAAAACAGGCCGAAGCTGCGTGGCAATGCGTTCCAATCCATGATGATGATGTCCGATGCAGGAAGAGGCGGTTTCACAGGCCGACAGTGTAGCCGCGCAATCTTGCCGTATTTGTCAGCCGTGCTCAATGCACCTTGTGCATGACAGCGCCGGAAAAGACAATGCCCGCTTGCGCGGGCACTGATAAATCTGGCGGAGTGGACGGGGCTCGCCCACACTGGCGCGGGCCGCGGAATCCCTTGCAAGGGATTCCCTTCGATCCCCGCCGCCAGTCCCGCAGGGGACTGGCTCCACTTCAAAAAGCAATGCCCGCTTGCGCGGGCATTGGTAAAGAAACTGGCGGAGTGGACGGGGCTCGAACCCGCGACCCCCGGCGTGACAGGCCGGTATTCTAACCAACTGAACTACCACTCCGAATCGGTACTGCCATGCCGAATTCAGGCTTCGGCATGCGACGTGTGTCACGACGTCTGAAGGGCCCAAAGTCTACCGTAGTTTGTGCGGCCTGGCAACTCGATTCGCTCTCTATCTGCTGCCGCCTAGGCAGCATCGGCGCCGGCCATCGCGGTTTGCGACCTGGCTTGACGGTAAATCGAGAAGATGCGCAGCGTGCGGCCGATGAAGATGCCGCTGAACACGCCGAACAGCGCACAGACCGCGCCGTCGAACACCTCGTCCTGCAGGTGACTTGGATCAAGCGCAATCAATACTTCCACCACATACTTGGTAAAGAACACCCCCATCATCAGCGTCAGCGGCATCCAGCTGCCGCGTTGAAAGACAGCACCGCGTTCCGGACGCGCGGCTACGTTCTCGGTACGGAACCAGTGCCAGCTCGCCCAGGCGCTGGCGGCGGTGGCGGCACACCAGATCAGCACCGCGATGGCGTCGGTGCCGAAAGTGGTGGCGATCCCGTAGAGCGCGAGCCCTAGCATCACGATCGGAATGATGAAGACCTTGGCGAGCGGGATTTCCTGATCGCGGCGCGCAGCCAACCCGCGATAGACGAGAAAGGCAAGCAGTGCCCACACCCATAGCGGCGTATTGACGATGATTTCCTGCAGCATGTTGTCTCCCTGGCGTGAATGTCTTGTCGAGCCGGCATGTGCCCGGCTTGGTTTATATACAAGATTGTGCATGCATATCGGGCCTTTGTTAAGCGGCAGGCGACAAACGGAGCAGAGGCAGAATGAGCGCCCGATGCGCCGCTCGAACAATGAACATTCCGATACGCGCGCGGTCAACGCAAGCGAACAGGAGACGGCATATGGCGAAGATACTGGATGGCAAAGTGGCCGTGGTAACGGGGGCCGGCTCCGGCATCGGACGTGCCGTGGCAGTGGCGTATGCCGACGCCGGTGCAAAGACGGTGGTATCGGACATCAGTGAGCAGAGCGGCAAGGAAACCGTGGCGCAAATCATCGGCGCCGGCGGCGATGCGATTTTCGTGAAGGCCGATACCTCTCGCGCCGCCGACAACGAGGGCCTGGTTGCGGCCACCCTCGAACGCTACGGCGCGCTGCATATTGCCTGCAACAATGCCGGCATCGGGGGTGCCGCTCACATGGTGGGCGACTGCCCGCCCGACGAATGGGACAAGGTCATTTCCATCAATCTCTCGGGCGTCTTCTACGGCATGCGCTACCAGATTCCCGCGATGCTGAAGGCCGGCGGCGGAGTCATCATCAACATGGCTTCCATTCTCGGCCAGGTCGCCATGCGCGAACACGCGCCCTATGTCGCCGCCAAGCATGGAGTGGTCGGGCTGACTCGCACCGCCGCGCTCGAATACGCGCAGCAGAATATCCGCGTCAATGCAGTCGGACCTGCCTTCATCAAGACGCACTTGCTCGACAATCTGCCGCCCGAAGTGATGAATGCGCTGGTGTCGCTGCATCCGGTCGGCCGCCTGGGCGAAGCCTTCGAGGTGGCGGAGCTGGTGCTGTGGCTGAGCTCCGACAAGGCGTCCTTCGTCACCGGTTCCTACTATCCGGTCGATGGCGGCTATCTCGCGCAATAGGCTCGAACCCACAACAAGGCTTGCCGCCTGGCGTGCTGCGTTCGGCTTGTCATCGATGCGCCAGGAGCGGGATGCCGGACGACTGTGCCAGAATGCGCGCATATAGCGTGTCCCGCACGCGCGCCGGAGAGCAGGCATGCGCGGCGGGATGCCTCTTTGAATCTCCGCAACGCGCCTCGCCTTCTTCTGCCCATGGAGCCCTTCGACCCCTCCCTGTTTCCTCCTATCGAGCCTTATCGCAGCGGCATGCTGGCCGTGGACGAGGTCCATACGCTGTACTGGGAGGAGTGCGGCAATCCTCAGGGCGTGCCGGTGCTCTTTCTGCACGGCGGCCCAGGCGGCGGCCTGTCGCCGCGCCATCGCCGCTTCTTCGACCCGGAGCATTACCGCATCGTCCTGTTCGACCAGCGCGGTGCCGGCAAATCCACGCCGCTAGGAGAATGGCGCAACAACACCACGCAACTACTGATTGCCGATATCGAGCGCCTACGCGAAATGCTCGGCATCGACCAGTGGCTGCTGTTCGGCGGCTCCTGGGGATCGACGCTGGCGCTGGCTTATGGCCAGGCGCATGCGCAACGCTGCACCGGTTTTATCCTGCGTGGCATTTTCCTGTGCACGCAAGCCGAGATCGACTGGTTCATGAACGGCATCCGGTGGTTCTTTCCCGAGGCGCATGCGCAATTCACGGCGTCCATACCGGAAGAGGAACGCGCCGACCTGTTGCGCGCCTACGAAAAGCGTCTTTTCAACGACGATCCATCGGTCTATTTGCCAGCGGCGCGGAGGTGGAGCCGTTATGAGGGCAGTTGCCTGTTTCTGCGGCCGCAGCCGGAAGCCACCGAGGATTGCGACAGCGATGCCGGCAGCCTCGGCGTCGGCCGGCTGGAAGCGCATTATTTCCTGCATCGCGGCTTTCTCGAAGAAGATCAACTGATCCGCGGTGTCGGCCGCATCCGCCATTTGCCGGCAGTGATCGTGCAGGGCCGCTACGATGTCGTGTGTCCGCCGCATTCCGCGTATCGGCTGCACCAGGTTTGGCCAGAGGCGAAACTGCGCATGATCGGCGACGCCGGGCATGCGGCCTATGAACCGGGAACGGCGGCGGCGCTGGTGGAAGCGACCGAACAATTCAAGCGTTCCGGCGGCTTCGAATGAGACGCGTCCCGCGTCATTGCATCTGTGCCTGCCTTTCGATTTCGCGCATCACCGCTTCCACCATCTGATCGACATCCTTGCGCACTAGCGACTCGCCCACCAGCGGCGGCAGGAAGAAATCCGGTTCCATGCTGCCTTTGTAGCTCACACGGGTACCTTCGGCCCCTTCTTCGATGGCGGGTGTCAATTCCCATTCGGCTTGGTAGCTGCGCAGGTCGCCGCTCACCATACGCACCAGAATGCCACTCTGCGGGCGCTCGGTCACTTTCAATTGCATGCGTATGGTTTGCGAAATGAAGACAAAGCCAGTCTGCGTTTCCTGTTCAAGCAGGACTTCATGACCATTGCGGGAGAGGATCGTCGAGACGCGCAGATGCGGCACGAACTCGGGCAGGCGTTCATAGTCGGTCAGCACCCGCCAAGCCTGTTGTGGCGTGGCGCGCACGAAGCCTTGAGCATGGATGGCGAAGAAGGCCGGCCCATTCCCACTGATGCGTTCCACTGCGGTGGCGGCACGTGCGGCATGCGAAGTGTCCTGGGCGCGCATATCGGAGAAGGGCAGGCTGACAAGGAGGAGCAGGCAGACAAGGCGCAACATGTTCAGCGTAGGAGAAGCGTAACAATATGCAAGGGCGGTTGCTCAAAAAATGGTCGGTCGGACTATACTTGTCGAGCAGAAAGGGTGTGTCCGCAGAAGAATAAATCGTGCCCGTCTACGACCATGTCACAACCATTCCTTCCCCGGGGAGAGATCATGAAAAACAGGATCGCGATATTCGTAGCGGGCGGCATGCTGGCCGCATGTTCAACACCGCCTGTCGAACAGGGAGACCGCAGCGTTTCGGCTCCTGCTCCGACCGCCAGGCCGGATGTGCCGCGCGAGGTATCCGGCGCGCATCATGTGGATGGCTATAAGCGCGACCTGGCGCTGCGCATCGCGCAGATGAATGCGGCCAAAGTGTATTCCGGTCGCCCGCAAGCCTTGTTGCGCTCCGTCGTGGTCCTGCGCTATACCGTCGATGCCAACGGCAATCTGGTGACCAGCGAAATCCAGCGCTCCAACCGCGACCGCGTGACCGAGGCGACAGCATTGGCCAGCCTGAGAAACTCCGCACCGTTCCCGAAACCGGCGCCCCACTTGTTGCGCAACGGACGGCTCGAAATGTCTGAAACCTGGCTGTTCAACAATGACGGCCGCTTTCAGTTGCGCACCATCGCCGAGCCGCAAATGGATCAATAGCCGCGAGCAGCAGTCCAAGAGTTTCGGGTTACACACTTTTACATTGTCAAATTTGCTTTAAATTCAAGGATTTGCGGTCCAATTCGAGGCACTCCGCCGCAACCGTCGAAGTAGTGGCTGAACGCTGTCGCACGGCTTGTATCCAACGTGCTGCATCGATGATGCTACTTTTTTAACTTCAGGAGTGACTCATGAAATTGAAATCTTCTCTTCAATCCCTGTCGTTCGTCCTGGTGGCCTCGGTGTCTTCGATCGCACTGGCACAAACTTCCGGTGGAACGAGCGCCAAGGATAATCCGTCATCGTCATCGCAATCCGGCATGTCGTCCTCGCCGAGCAGCCGTTCCTCGGGCGATTCCGCCGCTAGCGGCAGCATGGGTTCCTCGGGCACTTCCGGCACATCGGGCGCTTCCGGTACCTCTGGTTCTTCGGGCTCCTCGAGCGCTGCCCCGGGCAGCTCGCGTTCTTCCGACACGTCCGGCGCATCGGGCACCTCGGGTTCGTCCGCCGGTAGCATGGGCAGCAGCTCTTCGCCTTCGGCCAGCGGCAGCTCGAGCACGGATAGCTCCGGCGCATCAGGCACCCATGACAACAAGAAAAAGTCGAAGAAACATCGCTCCAAGAAGGAGTCGTCCACTTCCGGCGCCAGCGGCAGCTCCGGCACAACCGGCAGCTCCGGCGCCAGCGGTGCCAGCGGCGGCACTAGCGGCAGCTCCGGCGGCAGCGGCATGAGCGGCGGCACCAGTGGTAGCTCTGGCGGCAGCGGCATGAGTGGTGGCACCAGCGGTAGCTCCGGTACTAGCAGCGGCGGCTCCAAGTAGTAAGCCCACCGCTTTTTGCGAGAAGCGCATTTTCAAAGCGGCCTCCGGGCCGCTTTTTTCATGCCCGCGCAATCCGACCTCTCGCTCTTCCTTCTTCCTCGTCCGGCATCACTGGCTGCAGGCAAGCGGCGCCCCTCGACTTTGTTTTGCGCAAAAACTGCAAAGGCGAAACGCTTTACATTTCATACATTACCTGAGATAAATACCTATCAGTGCATCCGCGCAGAAAGGCTACCGCCATGAAGTGGTACAGGGGCCGGCCGGTTCGACCTTTCCGACATTTTCATTGCCGAGCGGCCCGCATGGTGCCGCTGAGTTCCAAACCTTTTCCCAAGGAGTAACCGCATGCTGACATCCAACATCAAGACTGTAAGAAACGATATGAGGACCCTGATGCAAGACGCGCAGGAACTGTTCCGCGAAGCTGCTTCGGCTACGGGCGACCGTGCCGAAGAATTGCGCAGCAAGGGTTTGGTGCTGTTGGAAGCAGCCGTAGAGAAGGCGCAGGAACTGCAGGCAGTCGCTGTCGAAAAGGGCAAGGAAGTGGCGCACAGCACCGATGAATTCGTGCACGAGCATCCCTGGAAAGCGGTGGCGATTTCGGCCGGCGCCGGCCTGCTCCTGGGCTTGCTGATTTCCCGCAAATGAGCTTGCAAGCCAGGACGTCGGCGCGGCAGGGACTGCGATGAGCGCGCGTCGAGAGGAAGGCGGCGAGGGCCAAGCGGAGGCCTCGCCCGGTGTGTTCGCCGCCGTTGGCGCCATCGCGAAAAACAGCATTGGTCTTCTGATCAGCCGCATCGAACTGGGGGCGCTGGAACTGGGCGAAGTCCGCTCGGCACTAGCGAAGCTGCTCTTCGTTTTCGCGCTTGGCATTGTCGCGCTATGGTTTGCGCTCGCCTTCTGGAGCGGGCTCGTCGTCGTACTGGCATGGGATGCGCTCGGCTGGAAGATCCTGCTGCTGATCGCCGCTGTCTTCAGTGTGCTGGCTGCCGGGGTGCTGCTGTATGTGCGGACTTTGCTGGCTTCGGACCGCTTGTCGATGCCGGCGACCATGGCCGAACTGCGCAAGGACCGCGATGCGCTGTTTTGAGCAAAGAGGCGGCCTATGAATGAAGCACAGCGCAATGTGCAGGAACGCAAGCGCCAGTTGATCGCCCAAGGCGCGCTGTTGCGAGCGGAAATTGTGCATGCCCGGCTCACGGCGCAAGCAGGATTGCGTCCCGATTCACTGGCACGCAGAGCGCTGGCTCGCCTTGCAGGCATTGCGGCGGGAGGCCTTGGCGGCGCGCCCGGGATGCTGGCTGCCGTCAATTGGCGTTCTGCATTGCCGGTGGTATTAAGCGGAGCGTCCGCCGTCCTGCGCAAGATGCGCCAACCCTCGCCTGCGTCGCCGCATGCCACACCGCGCCGTTACGCATGGCGCATCGGTTTGGCGGTGGGTGGACTGGCCGCCGTGGCCGCACTTGCCTTCAAGGCGAAGCGGGCGCGCCGTGCCGCGCGCGAGGGCGGGAATTCCGCACCAGACCTTCCCGAGATGTAAGAACGCTTTCGGTATGTAACTTGCCGAACTTGCATTTCGCTGGAATGTCGAACCGGCATTCGACATTCCGGAGGAACGCGCCATGCGCCATCAGCTTGCCATCGTCACTCTTGCCGCAGTGCTGGGCGTCAGTGCCTGCGCCAATATGAATCCGGTTGAGCGCGGCACGGGCCAGGGCGCGGCGATCGGCGC
>JAEWBA010000180.1 GCA_023391395.1 Pseudomonadota bacterium | reverse complement strand
CGCTGCCGGTCGACGATCGCTTGAGCGACGCGAAGAATGGTGTCGAAGCGTTGGCGCATGTTTTTGATGAGCCATTTCGCTTCCTGAAGCTGGGAGCTCAGTGAGCCCTCACCCTTGTTCTGCTTGAGAATGTTTGCGTACAGCGCATTCACACGCAGGCGCGGCATCACTTCCTGATTCAGCATCACCTGCCAGCCGTTCTTGGTCTTCCGGACAATCACATCGGGGACCACGAAATCCGAAGTATCGGAGGCGAAGGCCGCGCCGGGGTGCGGATTGCAGCGCCTGATGACCGCTTGCGCTTCACGCAAGTCCTCGTCATCGCAGTCGAGAATTCTCTTCAGCTTGTTGAAATCGCGCTGGGCAAACAAGGTGAGATGGTTCTCCACAATGGTCAGCGCGAGGCGCCGTGACACCAGCGGCACCTTGGATAGTCGACGTATCTGAATCGCCAGGCATTCCGAAGCATTGCGTGCGCCGATGCCGGCGGGTTCGAAGCTTTGCAGTAGCTTCAGGGCAATCGTCAGGTCATCCATGTCGATCTCCAGCTCCTGCGGGAGGCGGGCGTGAATCTCCTCCAGGGTCTCGTCCAGGTAGCCGTGATCGTTGAGGGCATCGATCAAAATCTCGAGCAGGGCGCGATCGCGTTGCTCACGCACAGTGAGCCGCGCCTGCTCGGCCAGATGTTCACGCAGGGTCGTTTCGTGCGCTTCCAGTTGCGGTCGCGCGTCGTCATCCTCGGGAGCCTTGCTGGTGCGCGCGACATCGTCGAAGCTCCATTCGGCCTCGCTCACGCTTCCCTCATCGCCGGCCCCGTCGAGAGGCGTCTCGCTTGCAGCGCTCGGCGCTTCGCTATCGCTCGCGGTGGTGGAAGCGGGAGCAGCTCCGTTCGGGCCCAAGGCGCCGTCAGCCAGAAGACGTACCGTATGGTCAAGCGGGTCGTCGATGCGTTCGAGAAGAGGATTCTCGGACAGGATCTGTTCCAGCTCCTGATGCAGCTCCAGCGTTGACAGTTGCAACAGCCGAATGGACTGCTGCAACTGGGGCGTAAGCGCCAAATGCTGTGAAACCCGGAGTTGAAGCGTCTGTTTCATCGCGAATCTTGCAATTACATCCGGAAGTGTTCGCCCAGATACACGCGGCGCACCGATTCGTTTGCAATGATGTCGTCGGGGCGCCCGCTGGCCAGCACCGCGCCTTGGTTGATGATGTAGGCGCGGTCGCAGATGCCGAGGGTTTCGCGGACATTGTGGTCGGTAATCAGTACGCCGATGCCGCGCTCCTTGAGAAAGCGCACGATGCGCTGGATCTCGATCACTGCGATCGGGTCGACGCCGGCAAAGGGCTCGTCCAGCAGCACGAAGCGCGGGTTGGTGGCAAGCGCGCGCGCAATCTCGACGCGACGGCGCTCGCCGCCAGACAGAGATAGCGCCTGATTCTCGCGCAGTTTTTCAATCTGCAGTTCAGCCAGAAGCTTGTCGAGCCGCTGGTTGATTGCGGCTTTCGACAAGGGCTTGCCGTCGTCGTGCTGCAGCTCGAGCACGGCGCGGATATTTTCTTCCACCGTCAGCTTGCGAAACACCGACGCTTCCTGGGGAAGGTAGGACAGTCCCAGCATGGCGCGGCGATGGATGGGCAAGCGTGAAATCGGCACTCCGTTCAGGTCGATCTCGCCGGCATCGGAAGGGATGAGACCGACAATCATGTAAAAGGAGGTGGTCTTGCCGGCGCCGTTTGGCCCGAGCAAGCCGACAACTTCGCCGCTTGCCACTTCCAGCGAGACGTCGCGCACCACTTGACGCGCGCCATAGGTTTTCTGCAGCCCGCGGACAACGAGGGTGCTGGCACTCATGGTCATTTATCCTTTGTCTCCGTGCGCGGTTGGATCACGGCCTTGATGCGTCCGCCGCCCGGTTTGCTTTCGCCGGACGGCGTGTTATGGACGGTAAAGAATTCAGCCCGGCTGTCGTAGGAAATGAACTCTCCCTCGACTTCGTCGGTGGGCCTGTTGCCGTCCAGGCGGCGCAGCCGCGCCCGCGAGAAAAGCTTTGCAACCTCGGTCTTGCCATCGTACTCAATGCGCTCCGCGTGCCCGTCCACCCAAAGATCCGGCCCGCCGTCGCGCTTTTGCCGGAAGGTGGCAAGGCCGCCGGACGGCGCATACAGCGTCGCGTATTGATACCCGGCCGGGTCCTGGGTCACCACCATCTTTGCCGCCTTCATGGTCAGGGTGCCGCGCGTCAGGATCACATTGCCCGTGAAGACATTGATTTGCTTCACGTCGTCATATTCCATTTGGTCGGCTTCGACATTGGTCGGCTTTTCGGAGTCGGCCTTTTCGGCTTGCGCACTGCCAGCGAGAATCATGCCGACAGGCAAAAGCAGCAAGGCAAGAAAACGTTTCATGAAATGTCTCGTTTAGATTCGTCGAGTTATACCTGAACTACCGTGGCGCAGCTTGATACGTCCCATGAACATTGCTGAACAGTCGCAGTTCCCGGGTTGCATTATTGGCCCACATGCCCACACCGGTCAGGCGGGAAAGGCCGAGCGTGATCTTGACCGCCTTGTCGGTTTGCACCACGTCGTCATCCGGGAGCACCAGCATGTAATCGGAAGTGACGTGCAGATGCTCGCTCTTGGGAGAAGCCGGGCGATCCAGGTGGACGTCGTCGTACAGGTGCACCTTGGAGGCATCGCTGTTGACGTGCGCGCGCTGGGCACGCACGGTCGAAGACGCGTAGCCGGGCTGTCCCTTGTTGGTGACCACCGGCAATCGGATATCGTAGGAATCGTCCCGGGGGTTGTGGGTCAGGCGCTCGCCGGAAATGACATAGCTTGCCTCGCCGGTATTGGACACCTTGACGTAATTGAAGTCCTCGACGAAAAAATCCGGCTCGCTGCGTTCGGCGGTGGGTACGAATTCTCCTGTGGCGCGGCGCGTCACCTCCAGGACCCAGAAGCTGCCGAGGGCCAGGGCAATCATGAAGGCCATGCTCGCCAGAAGACGAATGCGCATTGTCGCCTGCAGACTCTTCATGCCAGATAGGGCGCCAGCGCCGCTTCGTAATTTCCCTGCGCACGCAGGATGAAGTCACACAATTCGCGTGCCGCTCCGCGCCCGCCGGAGGCAGTGGTGACGTAATGGACGCGCGAGATGACTTCGGCATGGGCGTTCGGCACGCTGGCCGCAAAACCCACGCGGCGCAGGATGGGTAAATCGATCACATCGTCGCCGATGAATCCGCAGGCTTCCTTGTCGGAGCCGGTTTGCGCCAGCAATTGCTCGAACGCGACGAGCTTGTTGTCGACCCCCTGGCGAACGTGGGCAATGCCGAGGTCGGAGGCGCGCTTGGCAACGATGTCGGATTTTCGCGCGCTGATGATTGCGGTCGCCACGCCAGACTGCTGAAGCAGCTTGATGCCGTGGCCATCCAGCACATTGAAGGTCTTGATGAGTTCCCCTTGGGGGCCGTAGTGCAGACTGCCGTCGGTCAGAACGCCATCGACATCGAAAATCATCAGCCGCACTTTGGCGGCGCGTGCCGCTGCATCGCTTTTCATCAGATCACCTTGGCACGGGTCAGATCATGGATGTGCAGGGCGCCGACAAGCTTGCCTGTCTCGTCCGCCACCAGGAGTTGATTGATCCGGTACTGCTCCATCAGTGCCACGGCTTCCACAGCCAGCTGATCCGGATGGACGGTACGCGGATTGCGGTGCATTACATCGGCAATCTTGAAGCGGGTGAAGTCCTGCACGTTCTCGATCAGGCGGCGCAAGTCGCCGTCGGTGAAAATGCCGATCGGCCGGCCCGCTTCATCGATCACGGCGGTCATCGCCATGCCTTTCCTGGTCACTTCGAGCAGGGCATCGGGCAAGCTCACTTCAGCAGGGACAGCCGGGATCGCTTCGCCGCTGCGCATGACGTCGCGCACGTGGGTCAGCAACCGCCGGCCGAGTGCGCCGCCCGGATGCGAGCGGGCGAAGTCGTCCTCCCGGAAGCCGCGTGCATCGAGCAGGGCAACGGCCAGGGCGTCGCCCAAGGCCAGCGTCGCAGTCGTGCTGGCAGTCGGGGCGAGGTTCAACGGGCAGGCTTCCTTGTCGACTGCCACATTCAAGTGGACGTTGGCCAGTTGCGCCAGCCGAGACGAAGCATTGCCGGTCATGGCGATGAGCTGGGCGCCCATGCGCTTGACGATGGGGACGATGGCGAGCAGTTCGGCAGTCTCGCCGGAATTGGAGATGGCGATGAACGCATCGCTGGCGGTGACCATGCCGAGATCGCCGTGCGCTGCTTCCGCCGGATGCACAAACAAGGCGGGTGTGCCGGTCGATGCCAGCGTGGCGGCGATCTTGCGCGCGATATGGCC
>JAEWBA010000175.1 GCA_023391395.1 Pseudomonadota bacterium | reverse complement strand
GGGCAAGCGCACGGGCGACCGCCAGGCCGACGGCGCCGGCGCCGATCACTACGCAATCGAGCTTATCCATAGCGCGACAATGTCAGCCCATCCAGATCGATATCGGGAGCGGCACCGGACACGACGTCGGCCATCGCCTTGCCCGAACCGAGCGCCATAGCCCAGCCGTGCGAGCCATGACCCAAGTTGAGATAGACGTTTTTCACCGGCGTCGCACCGAGCAGGGGTGGGCCATCGGGCAACATTGACTGAACGCCGCTCCAGAAGGTCGCGCCATTGTAGTTGGCGGCATTCGGAAACCAGTCGCCACCGACCTTGAGCAAGGTTTGCATGGCCGCCTTGTGCAGCACACCAGGTGTCAGGCCCAGCCCGGCCGTTCCGGCGATGCGTATCCGATGCCCCATACGCATGATGATGCTCCGGTAGCTGTCGTCGATGACGGCCGCGCGCGGGGCTTCCTCGAAGTTGCGGATGGGCACCGTCGCCGCGCAAGTGTGCACCGGATGCAGCGGCACGTGAATGCCAAGCGGCAGAAGCAGCCTTGCGCTGTCGGCGCCGGCCGCGACGACGACGGCATCGGCATCGAAACTGCGGTCTTCGATGCGCAGGGTGACCCGACCGGCCGTCGACTCCAGCGCGTGCACCGTGGTCGTGAAATGGAAATGCACGCCGATGGATTGGGCAAGATAGCGCATCTGCTTGGTGAAGAGCGGACAGTTGCCGGATTCGTCGTCGGGAAGATACAGGCCCCCGGCGAACTCCACCCGGTAGCCCAGGGCAGGCTCGATTGCCCGCGCTTCGGACTCATCGACCAGGCGGTGAGCAATGCCGCCCTCGGCGAGTGCGGCGATGGCCGGTTCCGCGAGGCGCCGTTCGCGCTCATCGCGGAACACACACAGGACTCCGCGCGATAGCTCGCAGTCGAGCGTGTATTGTTCGCGCAGCTCTTGCAGCACCTCGCGGCTGTAGAGTGCGAGGCGCTGCATGCGGGCGCGGTTGATGCGGTAGCGTTCGGCCTCGCACTCGTCCAGCCATTTCCGTACCCAGCGCCACTGCGCGCGGTCCATGCGCGGTTTCAGGACGACGGGGCGGGTCGGGCTCAGCAATCGGGAAAAGATCCGGCGCGGCATGCCGGGTGCGGCCCAGGGCGCAGCGTGACCGCAGGCAGTCAGGCTGGCACTGCCATAGCTGGCTTCCTGGCCGACGTTGTGATGACGTTCGATCACCACCACTTCATGGCCGGCTCTGGCCAGAAAATACGCCGTGCAGACGCCGATGACGCCGCCGCCGATGACGGCAACTTGCTTCTGTGTCACTTGACCAACCTGTATGGAGCGAGGCCTCGAACGGAGACGGGTAGCAAAAAATGGAAGCCGTATTATCCGGCAAAGCGGAAGTGCATAGGGGGTCCGCGAGGCAACTCGACCTCGCAGTGTTGTACTTGTGTCGTGCATGTTTTGCCATGACGGTGTTGCCGCGAATGTCCGGCGGCCGGATAAAACACGGCTCCAGGTTTTCATTGGGCGCCGGCGCGCTTCATGCGACAATGCGCGCCGGCGGAATTTTGGCGCGGCAAATTGCAATCGAGAGAGGAAGCGAAGCGATGGCGGCAGAATGGGACATGCGCAAAGAAGAAAATGACCCGGCGCTCATCGTGCCCTTGTGGCTGGTCTGGTTGGCTGCCTTCATTTTTGTGGTGGCCGGACTGGGCAGCTTCGGCATCCTCGACAACAACGAGGGACTGTATTCCGAGATCCCGCGCGAGATGCTGGCTTCCGGCGACTGGCGCCAATGGATCATCCCGCACCTCAACGGCTTGCCGTACATGGAGAAGCCGCCCCTGCTGTACTGGCTGACGGCATTGTGCTTTGCCGTTTTCGGCGAATCCGAATGGTCCGCGCGCGCCGTGCCGGCACTTTCCTCACTGGCTTGCGTGGCCATGCTGCTGCATTTCGGGAAGCTCGTACAACGTCCGCAGACCGGCAGGCTGGCTGCCCTGATGTTCGTCAGCGGAATCGGCGTCATGGCGATGTCGCGCGTGCTGATGTTCGATATGCTGCTGACGGCCTTGCTGACGGCCGCGATACTGTTCGCTTACCGCTACATGAGGGAGGGCGCGCCGCGTTTCATGCGCCTGGCCTACGCCTTCCTCGCGCTGGCGCTGTTGGCCAAGGGCTTCGTGGCCTTGATCCTGTTCGGGCTGGTGGTCGCCGGCTACATTGCATTCGGCAGCGGCTCGCTCAGGGCCGCCTGGCGCGCCATCCTGCAATGGCTCAAACCCTCCGGCCTGCTGATTTTCCTTGCCATCGCCGCTCCCTGGCATATTGCCGCAAGCCTGACAGAGCCGGCATTCGCCTGGTTCTACTTCATCAACGAACATGTGCTGCGCTTCATGGGCAAGCGTGAGCCGCACGATTACTATTCCGGGCCATGGTGGTATTACCTCCCGCGCATGGTGATCTATCTCTTTCCCTGGTCCTTCCTGCTGCTATGCCTCTTCAAGCGCCGCACCGGTGCAGCAGCTCCGGACACTGCCTTGTTGAAGCGCTTTCTGTGGGTGGCCTGGCTCGCGCCGCTGATCTTCTTTTCCGTCTCCAGCGCCAAGGCCAATTACTATCTCGTGGCCGTGATGCCTTTTGCGGCCTTCCATCTGGCGCTTGCCCTAGAAGAGCGCAACTTCCTGCAAGCGCAGGCGCGGGCCTTGCCCGGCATTTTGATCGCGGCGTGCGCGGCCGCCCTGTGCATCGTGCTCCTGCGGCGTGAGGACGCAGGCGGCGCCGACCTTGTCATGGGCCTTAGCCAACGCGATTTCCTGATCGCCGTCATGGCTGGCGTCATCGTGCTGGCATTGGCAGCTTCGTTTTTCGCCCGACGTTTTGAGCGCATCGGCATCCAGGCCTATGTGGTGGTGTCGGTCTGGATTGCCGCCGCCATGGGCATTGCGCTCAGCAGCATGGAAGCACTGGTGTCCACGCGGCCCCTGGTCGCCTATCTGCAGTCCGAGCATCCGGAGCGGGAGGTGTATTTGTATCGCGTGTTCGAACAGAAATCCTCACTGGCCTTTGGGATGAAAAAGACCATACCGGTGATCGGTATGCGCAGCAATGACTTGTTCTGGGGCGACCGTCTCCGTCCCGGCAACGCCATCAATATCCCGGAGCGGGATTTCGGAGCCATGCTGCGCGGTAGGAAGGTGGCGGTCGTGGTCATGGACGAACATCTGCCGGAGTTTCGGGCAGCGGACTTCCACGCGGCTTTCAAGAGCGCCAAGCACATCGGAAAGACCACGGTATTCCTCAATTGAGCGGCCTTGGCAGGCTGACAGGGGCGCCGCCGTAATGCGGCGGCGCGGTATAATCACGGTTTCCGATTCAAGACTCAACCCGCAGTCCGTCTGCCGTAAAAGCGGGCGCGCTGCCTCACTTCTTTGCCGCCATGTTGATTCTGCCGGGCTCCAACGCCCTGTCTGCATTCCGTTCCCAAGGTCTTTTATCGAAGTTGCAAGTGGTGGAGCCGGCCATTGTCGGCGTGACCGGCCAGTTCCTGCACCTCATCGACGCCACTTCCGAGCTCACCGAAGACGAGCGCGCGCGCCTGCGGGCGCTGCTGACCTATGGCGAACCTTTCGGCGGCAACGCAGAGGGCGAGGAGTTTGTGGTGATCCCGCGTTTCGGCACCATTTCGCCCTGGGCCAGCAAGGCCACCGATATCGCCCATAACTGCGGCATGGCGAACATTCACCGTATCGAGCGTGGCATTGTCTACCGCCTGCAAATGAAGACCGGCCTTCTCGGGGGCGGCAAAAAGCTTTCGGAAGAGGCGACACAAGCCGTAGCCGCGGTGCTGCACGACCGCATGATCGAAACCGTGCTGCGCAAGACGCAGGATGCCGCCGGCCTGTTCCGCGAACTGGAAGCCAAGCCGCTGGAAACGGTCGACCTGCTGGCGGGCGGCAAGGATGCGCTGCTGAAGGCGAACAGCGAACTGGGTCTGGCCCTGTCCGAAGACGAGATCGAATACCTGCTCAATGCCTTCACCCAGGCGGGCCGCAACCCGACCGACGTGGAACTGATGATGTTCGCGCAGGCCAACAGCGAGCATTGCCGCCACAAGATTTTCAACGCCGACTGGATCATCGATGGCGAACAGCAGGACCGATCGCTGTTCGCGATGATCAAGAACACGCATCAATTGCAGCCCAAGGGCACGGTGGTTGCCTACAGCGACAATGCCTCCGTCATCGAAGGGGCCGAGGTGATGCGTTTCTATCCGAGCGGCGCCGCCGAGGGGAATGTCTATCGCGCTTCGGAAGAACATACGCACATCCTGATGAAGGTGGAAACGCATAACCACCCGACCGCGATTTCGCCGTTTCCGGGTGCCTCCACCGGGGCCGGCGGCGAAATCCGCGACGAGGGTGCGACCGGGCGTGGCGCCAAGCCCAAGGCCGGCCTGACCGGCTTCACTGTTTCCAACCTGATGATCACGCACGCAGTGCAGCCCTGGGAAAACGCGCGCGACGTCACCGAGAGTGCCGCGCAGCGCGAAGACTCGAACACGCGCGGGCAGGCCGGCATCGTCGGCAAGCCGGACCGCATCGCTTCGGCCCTGCAGATCATGATCGATGGGCCGATCGGCGGTGCTGCCTTCAATAACGAATTCGGGCGTCCGAACCTGGCAGGCTATTTCCGCACCTACGAGCAGAATGTCGGCGGCCAGGTGAAGGGCTACCACAAGCCGATCATGATCGCCGGCGGCGTCGGCAACATCTCGGCCATCCACACGAAGAAGCACGATTTGCCGGTGGGCAGCCTCTTGATCCAGCTGGGCGGACCGGGCATGCGCATCGGCATGGGCGGCGGTGCGGCATCCTCGATGGCGACGGGCACCAACACTGCCGACCTCGATTTCGACTCGGTGCAGCGCGGCAATCCGGAAATGGAAAGGCGTGCACAGGAAGTCATCAACGCCTGCTGGGCGATGGGCGAGTCCAATCCCATCCTGTCCATTCACGATGTCGGCGCCGGCGGCCTGTCGAATGCCTTCCCGGAGATCACCAACGATGCCAAGCGCGGCGCCATCTTCGACCTGCGCAAGGTGCCGCTGGAAGAAAGCGGCTTGTCGCCGCGCGAAATCTGGAGCAATGAATCGCAGGAACGCTATGTGCTGGCGATCGCGCCGGAAAACGTGGCCCTGTTCCAGTACCTGTGCGAGCGCGAGCGCTGCCCCTTCGCGGTGGTCGGTACCGCGACCGAGGAGCGTCAGTTGAAGGTGATCGATCCGGAGCACGGCAATAATCCGGTGGACATGCCGATGGAAGTCCTGCTGGGCAAGCCGCCGAAGATGCTGCGCGACGTGGCGCGCGTGACCAATGAATTCCCGCCGGTCGACCTGACCGGCATGGATCTGGCCGAGGTGGCGCAGCGCGTGCTGCGCTTGCCGACGGTCGCAGACAAGTCCTTCCTCATCACCATCGGCGACCGCACGGTGGGCGGGATGACGGTACGCGACCAGATGGTGGGACCCTGGCAGGTGCCGGTAGCCGATTGCGCCGTCACGACGATGAGCCTGGAAGGATACCGCGGCGAAGCGATGGCCATGGGCGAACGCACACCGCTGGCCGTCATCAATGCGCCGGCCTCGGGCCGCATGGCGGTGGGCGAAGCGATCACCAATATCGCGGCCGCGGATATTGCCGATATTTCCGACATCAAACTCTCCGCCAACTGGATGGCGGCCTGCGGCCAGCCCGGCCAGGATGCCGCGTTGTTCGATACGGTGAAGGCGGTCGGCATGGAACTGTGCCCGGCGCTGGGCCTCAGCATCCCGGTCGGCAAAGATTCGCTGTCGATGCGCACAACCTGGAAGGATGGGGAGGGCGAGAAGTCTGTCACCGCGCCGGTCTCGCTGATCGTGTCGGCATTTGCACCGGTGCAGGACGTGCGGCGCTCGCTGACGCCCCAGCTGCGCAAGGATGCGGGCGATACCGTGCTGATCCTGATCGACCTCGGCAGGGGCCGCAACCGTATCGGCGCCTCGGCGCTCACGCAAGTAATGCAGCAGCTCGGCAACGAGACACCCGACCTCGACAATCCGGAAGACCTGAAGGCGCTGTTTGCGGCGATTCAGCAATTGAACCGCGAAGGCAAGCTGCTTGCCTATCACGACCGTTCCGACGGCGGCCTGTTCACGACGCTGTGCGAGATGGCCTTTGCCGGCCGCAGCGGCTTGTCGGTCAATGTCGACATCCTGGCCATGGAAGGTGAGCATGCCTTCGACAGCGGCGAGGTCAAGAACTGGACCACGCAGGTTGCCGAGCGCCGTAACGACCTGAGCCTGCGCGCCTTGTTCAATGAAGAGCTGGGCGCGGTGATCCAGGTGCGCGCCGAGCAGAAGTCGGACGTCATGGATGTGCTGCGTTCCTACCAGTTGGGCGCCTGCAGCCATATCATCGGCAAGCCGAACGACCGCGATGTGATCGAAATCACGCGCGACGCCAAGGTGATCTACAACCGCCCGCGCATCGAGCTGCAGCGGCTTTGGAGCGAAACCAGCTGGAGAATGGCGCGCCTGCGCGACAATCCGGCCTGCGCCGACGCCGAGTACGAGCGCATCCTCGATGCCACCGATCCCGGCATCACGCCAAGGCTGACTTTCGATCCGCAGCAGGATGTGGCGGCGCCCTTCATTGCTACGGGTGCCAGCCCTAAGGTGGCGATCCTGCGCGAGCAGGGTGTCAATTCCCATATCGAGACGGCCTATGTGATGCACAAGTCCGGCTTCACTGCGGTCGATGTGCACATGAGCGACCTGATTGCAGGCCGCGCGCGTCTGAGCGACTTCAAGGGGCTGATCGCAGTCGGCGGTTTTTCCTACGGCGACGTGCTGGGCGCGGGCGAAGGATGGGCCAAGACCATCCTGTTCAATGCCCGCCTCGCGGAGCAGTTTTCCGGCTTCTTCAACCGCGACGACACGTTTGCGCTGGGCATCTGCAACGGCTGCCAG
>JAEWBA010000143.1 GCA_023391395.1 Pseudomonadota bacterium | reverse complement strand
TGTAGGACGATGCGTCTCCCAGGAAAGGCAGCACCACCAGCGCCGCCACCAGCAGCGCCATCGCGCCGCGGTACACCTTGCCGGCCGGACGCAATGGCGCTTCCGCCGGGCCGCTGTTACGAGTGACTGCCTGCGGCCGGCCGAACAGGCCGTGGGGCCGCACCACCAGCACGATCGCCATCACCAGGAATTCGACTACCAGGGTCAGCTTCGAGAACGAGATGCTGACGCCGAATACGTCGACCACGCCCAGCCATATGCAGATCGCCTTGAGTTCGGCGATCAGCAGCGTGGCCAGGTAGGCGCCCGGGATCGATCCCATGCCGCCGACCACCACCACCACGAAGGCGCCGCCGATGGTGGTCAGGTCCATTTCCAGATTGGCCGGCTCGCGCGGCAGCTGCAGCGCTCCGCCCAGGCCTGCCAGCAGCGCACCGAGCGCAAACACCGCGGTGAACAGCCACGCTTGGTTGACGCCAAGCGCGCTCACCATTTCGCGGTCCTGGGTGGCGGCGCGCACCAACGTTCCCCAGCGGGTGCGGGTCAGCAGCAGCCAAAGCAGGCCGAGCACCGCCGGTCCGACCACGATCAGGAACAAGTCATAAGACGGGAACTGGCGGCCCAGGATGTCGACTGCGCCGGACAGGCCGGGCGCACGCGGCCCGAGCAGCTCTTCCGGTCCCCAGATCCAGAGTGCCGCATCCTTGATCACCAGCACCAGCGCGAAGGTCGCCAGCAGCTGGAACAGTTCCGGCGCGCGGTAGATGCGGCGCAGCAGCACGATTTCGACGATCGCGCCGAGCACACCGACCGCGACCGCTGCCAGCAGCAGCGAGGGCCAGAAGCCGATGCTGTCGCTGAACCGATCGACCAGTGTGTAGGCGATATAGACGCCCACCATGTAGAAGGAGCCGTGCGCGAAATTGACGATCCGCGTCACGCCGAAAATCAGCGACAGGCCGGCCGCGACCATGAACAGCGAGGAGGCGCCGGCCAAGCCATTGAGCAATTGCACCGCGAAACTTGAAAAACCCATGAAACGCTCTTTCTTTCAGCGGAATGAATCGACGCTCCCCGCTCCCGCACCGACACGGGGTGCGGGAGCCGGGGAGCGGGCTTCAGGTCCCGGACCTCACTGCGCTGCCGGCCGCATCTTCGCGACCTCAGCGGCGGAAGGCAGAACGTCGGCGCCGTCCACATAGCGGAAGTCGACCATCACGCCCTTGCCATTGTCGTTCTTGGTGCGTCCCACGTAGGCGCCCATGGTCGACTGATGGTCGGCGGCACGATAGACGATCGGCCCGAACGGCGAGACCACCTTCAGATCCTTGAACGCGGCGATCAGCTTCTCGGTGTCGGTCGACTTGGCCTTCTTTATGCCTTCGGCCAGCGAAATGATCGAGGTGTAGCCGACCACCGTACCCAGTCGCGGATAGTCCTTGAACTTGGCTTCATAGGCGCTGCGGAAAGCCTTGTGCTCCGGCGTATCGATGCCGTACCACGGATAACCGGTGACGATCCAGCCGTCCGGGCTTTCGTTCTTCAGCGGATCCATGTATTCCGGCTCGCCAGTCAAGAGGCTCACCACTTCACGGCCCTTGAACAGTCCGCGGGTATTGCCTTCACGGACGAACTTCGACAGGTCCGCAGCGAACAGCACGTTGAAGATCGCGTCCGGCTTGGCATCGGCCAGCGCCTGCACCACGCTGCCGGCGTCGACCTTGCCCAGCGGCGTGGCCTGCTCGGCGACGAACTCCACGTCGGGCTGCGCTTCCTTGAGCAACTTCTTGAACGAAGCCACCGAGGATTGCCCATACTCGTAGTTCGGGTAAACGAGCGCCCAGCGCTTCTTCTTCAGCTTGGCGGCTTCCGGCACCAGCATCGCAACCTGCATATAGGTCGAGGTGCGCAGGCGGAAGGTGTAGTTGTTGCCGTTCTCCCAGACGATCTTGTCGGTCAGCGGCTCGCCGGCCAGGAAGAACACCTTGCGCTGCTTGGCGAAATCGGTTAACGCCAGGCCGACGTGCGACAGGAAACTGCCGGTCAGCAGGTCCACCTTCTCGCGCGAGACCAGTTCTTCGGCCATGCGTACCGCGTCGCCCGGATTGCCGTTGTCGTCGCGGATCACCAGCTCCAGCTTCTTGCCGTTGACCCCGCCGGCAGCATTGATCTGCTCGACCGCCAGTTCCATGCCCTTGCGGTAGGGCTCGAGGAAAGCCGGCTGCGCCTTGTAGCTGTTGACTTCGCCGATCTTGATCACGTTCTGCGCCCAGGCCGTCGAAGCGCTGCCGACGGCCATGAGCATCGCGGCGGTGGCGAACAAGCTGCTAGTTTTTTTCATCGATATCTCCTTGTCTTTTGATTTGGTAACGCAGCGTGCTTGAACGGCGAGGCCGTCAGCGCAAGCCATCCTCTCCTTTTATTTCGTGGGACTGCAGCCCCCCCACTCGGGGCAATGGCCGACCGCTGTCGGTGACGACAACGGCAACGACAATTTCATTGGCGCGCGGCGCATCGGCCACGCGCGCTTCCATCGCATCGAAATGGCTACGCACGAAGGCCGCATCCTTGTGACCGAGCGGCACGTCGACCGCGCTGCCGACGCCGCCCATCTTCTTGGCGGACGGAACCAGCGCAGCGCCCTTGCTGACCGCCTGGCGCAGCGGTGCGCCGAGCTTCGGATGCAGGATCGCGGCGGCATGCTCCAGTTCGCCAGCCTCGCCGACAATGGCTGCCTTGCCGTAGCTCTGTGCCTGCTCCGGCGCAATGCCGAGCGCCTGCACGCAGCGCTGGCCGAGCAGGCCACCCAGCTCCTCGCCGATCGCGATCAGCTCGTCGAGCGATTCGGCATAGCGCCCGGCATAGGGATTCTCGATAACCGCCATCGCGAGCGCCTTGCGGGCAGGCGGTTCAATGGTCTTGCCCATCTCGGAGCGGGTTTCGTCGACCTGGACGATCAGCTTGCGAATCTTTGCTGGCATGGCGTATCTACCTCCGTTTGAATATTTGAAAAATGTGCGCTTAGCGCAGGCCGTCCCATTGCGCGATGTCGGCCGCCTTCAGGCCACCGACCCGGGCATGCACGCGCGAACCTGTGCTCATTGCCAGGATCACCACCAGCTCGTCGGCGCGCGGACCGCCGGGAATACGCGCCTCGATCGCGTCGAAATGGCTGCGCACATAGGCGGCGTTGATGTGGGTCAGCGGCACGTCCAGCGTGACGCCGGGCCCGCCCACCTTCTTGGTCGACGGCACGATCGCCAACGCGTTGGCAGGTTGTCCCTTGGCGCCGTCGGCCTTGCCGGCCATGTAGGCGGCGCGGTCACCCTTCCAGCCGAGCAGTTCGCGCATCGCGTAGCCGCCCGGCACGTGCCACAGCGCACCGTGCTCCAGCTCGCCGGCGGAGCCGACCACTGCGCCCTTGCCGTAACCCTCGATGCGCTCGACCGGCACTGCCATGTGCGCCAGCAGCCGGTGCGCGAGGTCCAGGCCAAGGTCGTTGAGCTTTTCCATCATCGGCAGGATGTCAGGCTCGTAGCGCCTGGCATAGGGGTTGGTCAGAACACCGGCAATGTAGCCGCGCCGCAGCGGCGTGGCCGCCGGCGGGCCGAACTCGTGGAATATATCTTCAACATGGCAGAACACGCGGCGTAGATCGATCATGAATAGGTCCTCGAAGCCTGGGAGGCGATGGATTGATGGGAAAACCGGCCCGGGAGCGCGGCCGGCGCGAACCGGTCCATAGCTGGCATACCGTGTCCGTCGAGCTGGGCGACCCGCCCCTGGCAGGTCAGCAGGGCACCCCAGACCAGGCCGGCATCGCGCAATTCGCGTGCGCGCGCCAGCCCGGCGGCCAGGGCCTGCTCGACCAGATGTGGTTCAAGCGGCGGCACGTCGACCGTCACCGGTAACGTACCTAGGTCGGAGTCATCCTTCAGCCGGCAGGCCGGCACGCGCTCGATGCGATGGTCGTCCACGTTGACCGCGTTGGCGATCACGGTCGCCGCTGCGTCGGCCTGCGCCGCGCCCGCCGCCAGCACTGTCACGCTGTCGGCAATGCCGAGCGAGAAGCTGCGGCCGCGCCAGCCGCTGGTGGCAATGCCGCGCACCGGTGTGCCGAAAGCGATTTCGATGTCGCCGTCCGGGCGCAGCGTGCCGCGCATCGCGTGCGGCGTGGCCGCATTCACGTCGGCGCAGATGCCAATCCGATAAGCACTGTCCGGCGTCAGGTGGAGCGCGATGTCGCCGCCATTGTTGATCGCGGCGCGAGCAATGCCCGGCCGCGCATAGCAGGCGATCAGTTCCTGCGCGACTGCGCCGGCCACCGCCGCCATCGGCGTGATGTAGGCAGTACGGAAGGGATGACAGGCTTGCCACATGCGGCGCGCGACCGGACCGGACAGCGTCGTCGTCTCGCGCACCGGGCGCCGCAACTCGGATAGTTCACCGACCAGTTCGGCCAGCAATGGCTCGAAGCGGCGCCAGGCGGCGTCGTGGGCGGCGTGCAGCGCCTCCGCGCTACCGTCGGCCTGGATCACCAGGTCGATCGGGCCGTGCGAAAAGTGCAGGCGGCCATCCGGCAGCAGGAGCTTGTTGGGCGTCATCGCGCGCGCCCGCTCAGCCAAGCATCGGCCCGACC
>JAEWBA010000070.1 GCA_023391395.1 Pseudomonadota bacterium | reverse complement strand
CCTTCCATGGATTGCCTGACCACCATGTCCTTGCGTGCCTTGATGCGCTTCATGTCGATGCGCATGGGGCCGCCCAGGATCACGCCGAAGTCGCCGGCGCGGCGCGCCAGGTGGGCGACCCGGGCGCTGGCAACCAGCGTCTTGGTGGGGATGCATCCGGTATTGACGCAAGTGCCGCCGAAACGGCCGCGTTCGATCACCGCGGTCTTCTTGCCGGATTGCGCCAGGCGCACCGCCATGGGAGGCCCGGCCTGCCCGGCGCCGATTACGATCGCATCGAAATGTCTGGCCATATTCCGTTCCAGAGTCTGTGGCGATGACTATGGTCACGCAAACGCATCCAAAAGTCACAGGGAAAAGTTCGATGCAAACCGGCACCGCCATCGAATCCTTCGATGAATGCTCGCCATGGCGCGGAAATCGGTATGCGCAGCACGCTCGAGATGTCTTGGCTACAATAGCCGCAACGCATTTGTCTTAGAAAGCATGTCTGCGCAACATTCCGCATCGCCGCCTGCGGCCGCCTCGCTTACTTCATCCTTGACCGTGCAGACCCATCATACGCCCGCGCCGATTCCCCGGCTTGCCGTTCCGCTGCTGTCGCTCGCCGCGTTCGGGAGCGGCGTTTCCCTGCGCGTGAGCGATCCGCTGCTGCCCTACCTGGCCCAGGAATTTCATGTATCGCTGGGCGACGCATCGGCCGTCATCACCGTGTTCTCGGTGGCATACGGACTGGCGCAGTTGTTCTTCGGGCCGGTCGGGGACCGCTACGGCAAGTACTTCATCGTCGCCTGCGCCTGCATCGCCTCGACCATCACTTCCATCCTATGCGCACTGGCGCCGAACTTTTCCCTGCTGTTGGGAGCTCGCCTGCTGGCCGGCGCCACGGCAGCGGCGGTGATTCCGCTGTCGATGGCCTGGATAGGTGATGTGGTTCCCTATGCCGAACGGCAGGCGGTGCTGGCGCGCTTCCTGATCGGCCAGATAATGGGTCTGGCGGCCGGCGTGCTGGCGGGTGGGCTTGCCGCCGACTACGGCAATTGGCGGCTACCATTCGTGGTTGTGGCGCTGATCTTTTTCGCGGTGGCGGTGGCCTTGCTCGCGCTGAACCGGCGCCTGCCTGAGCATGCGCGCAGCGTGCACAAGGCACAGGGTCCGGCCTTGCGGCGCATGGCGCGCGAGTTTGCCGAAGTGTTGCGTGATCCCTGGGCGCGCGTGGTGCTGTTGACCGTATTCCTGGAGGGCGCGGCGCTGTACGGGGCTTTTGCCTTCATCGCCTCGCATGCGCACCGCGTGCATGGCCTGTCGCTGACCGGCGCCGGCGCACTGGTGATGCTGTTCGGATTGGGCGGCTTCATTTACGCGCTGGCGTCCGCGAAGCTGGTGCGGAGCATGGGTGAAACCGGGCTCGCCCTGTGGGGCGGCATCTGCATGGCCCTAGCGCTCTTGACGGTCGCGCTGGCGCCGGTGTGGTGGTGGACGATTCCAGGCTGCTTCGCAACCGGCCTGGGCTTTTACATGCTGCACAACACCCTGCAGATCAATGCCACCCAGATGGCGCCGCAGCGCCGAGGTGCGGCGGTGTCGGCCTTTGCTTCTTGCTTCTTCCTCGGCCAGTCAGTCGGGGTGGGAGCTGCAGGTATGCTGGTTGGACGATTCGGCACCGCGGCGGTGATTACCATCGGCGCGGTCGGGGTGGCCTTGGTCGGGAAGAGTTTCAGTCGGCGCCTGCAGGCCCGACTTGCATCGTGAAACAGGAGACAAAAAAAGTGGAAAAACAAACGAATACGGGAAGCGCGGAAACGCCGGTGCTGTTGTGGACGCCGAGTCCGGAGCGCATTGCCGGCAGCCGCATGCATGATTACATGCAGTGGCTGCGCCGCGAGAAGCAGCTATCCTTCGACGACTACCACGCCTTGTGGCAATGGTCGATCGATCATATTGCGGATTTTTGGGAATCGCTTTGGCAGTACCTGGACATCCGCGCATCCAGTCCCTATACGCGGGTGCTGGACGAGGAAAAGATGCCCGGCGCCAAATGGTTCGAGGGCGCCCGCCTGAACCTGACCGAGCAGGTATTCCGCTTCCACTGCGGCGAACAGGAAAGCGCGCGGCCGGCAATCATCGCCAAATCCGAGCTGCGGCCGCTGACCGAGATTTCATGGGGCGAATTGCGCCGCCAGGTCGGCGCCGTCGCTAATGCCTTGCGCGCCATGGGCGTCAAGCCGGGTGACCGGGTGGTGGCCTATCTGCCGAACGTCCCGGAAACCGCCATCGCCTTCTACGCCTGCGCCAGCATCGGCGCGATCTGGTCGAGCTGCTCGCCCGACATGGGCACGCCCAGCGTGGTCGACCGTTTCGGCCAGATCGCGCCCAAGGTCTTGCTGGCTGTCGACGGTTACCGTTACGGCGGCAAGGATTTCGATCGCCGGGAAACGGTGGCGCAACTGGCGAAGTCGCTGCCGAGCCTGGAACAGGTCGTGGTCCTGCCATATCTGCACCCGGACCTGGATGCGCAGTCGGTATTGCCCGGCGCGCGCCACTGGGATGAACTGCTGGCTCACGAGGGCGCCATCGATTTCGAACCGGTGCCGTTCGATCATCCGCTGTGGGTAGTGTATTCCTCCGGGACCACCGGCATGCCCAAGCCCATCGTGCACGGGCAGGGCGGCATCCTGCTGGAGGGGATCAAGGGCCATGCCCTGCATACCGATCTGGGCGAGACCGACCGCTTCATGTGGTATTCCACCACTGGCTGGATCATGTGGAATTCACAGATCACCGCCTTGCTGGTCGGCGCCACCATCTGCCTGTACGACGGCAATCCCGGTTATCCGGACCTGGGCACGCTGTGGAAGTTCGCCGAAGAGACGGAAATGACGGTATTCGGCGCCGGCGCCGCCTATTTCGCCGGTTGCATGAAGGCGGGCATCGAACCGCGCAAGCTGGCCAACCTGCACCGCCTGCGCGCAGTCGGGGCGACCGGTTCGCCCTTGCCGGCCGAAGGCTTCCAGTGGGTCTACGATCAGCTCGGCCAGGACATTCTGCTGGCGCCTATCAGCGGCGGCACCGACGTGTGCGCCGCCTTCCTCGGTGCCTGCCCGATCCTGCCCCTGTATGCCGGGGAGATGCAGTGTCGCTACCTGGGCGTGGCACTGTACGCCATGGACGACAATGGCAAGCCGCTGGACGATGCGGTGGGCGAACTAGTGGTGACCAAACCCATGCCTTCGATGCCGCTCTACTTCTGGAACGACAAGGATGGCATCCGCTACCACGAGAGCTATTTCGACACCTATCCTGGCTGGTGGCGCCACGGCGATTGGGTGCGCATCACGCCGCGCGGCAGCGCCATCGTCTATGGCCGTTCCGATACCACGATCAACCGCTACGGCATTCGCATGGGCACCAGCGAGATCTATCGCGTCGTCGAAGGTTTTCCGGAAGTGCTGGATTCGCTGGTGGTCGACCTCGAGTACCTGGGGCGCGAATCCTACATGCCGCTGTTCGTGGTGCTGCGTCCCGGCGCAGTGCTGGATGAAGCGCTGGCTGTCCGTATCAACGACGGCATCCGTCGCAACCTGTCGGCGCGCCATGTGCCCAACGAAATCTTCGTCGCGCCGGAAATCCCGCGCACCCTGAGCGGGAAGAAGATGGAATTGCCGGTCAAGAAACTCCTGCTTGGCATGCCGGTGGAAGAGGTGGCGAATCCGGATGCGATGAGCAATCCGGGGAGCCTGACCTACTTCGTGGAATTCGCAGGTCGGCGCGCGCAACAGGGTACGCAGGCCTAGCGGGATGCAAGCCCGGCGGGCCACCCGCCGCATCTGTTATCCGTTTCGGGAATAACGGACATTCCCAATCAAAAGCAGACAGCGGGGGAGGCGCTACGTAATATGGCACCTGTCTCCTCCAACTCTCTGTAGATTTGGATTTGCCCGCAGCCGCAAGGTCTGCGGGCTTTTTTTT
>JAEWBA010000002.1 GCA_023391395.1 Pseudomonadota bacterium | reverse complement strand
GAATCGCGCAGGGCAGGGGCCAATCCGCGGGTCTCCGATCCGAATACGAATATATCGCCGGGCCGGAAGGCGACGCCGGCAAATGGCGTCGAACCATGCGTCGTCAACGCGAACATGCGCGAGCGATCGGGCGCTTCGCTGGAAAGAAAACTGTCCCAGTCGCGATGCACCTTCATGCTTGCATAGTCATGATAATCCAGGCCCGCGCGGCGCATTTTCGCGTCATCGAGCGGAAAGCCCAGCGGCTCAATTAGATGCAGTTGCGCGCCGGTATTGGCGCAGAGGCGGATGACATTGCCGGTATTCGGAGGGATTTCCGGTTCGACCAGGACCACGTGAAACAAAGAAGACTCCTTATTTATGCGATGTGCGCGCGAACACGAAGTTGCTCACGCGCGCCGCGCCGAAACGTTTCAGGCAGGCGGCCAGTTCATTCAGCGTTTCGCCCGTGGTGATGACATCGTCGACCACGCCCACATGCTTGCCGCCCAGGCGCTCGGCGGCATTTCCCGGCACGACGAAAGCATGGCGGACATTACGATGACGCTCGTCTGGAGGCAGCAGTGACTGCGCCTGAGTCTCGCGTACGCGCGCCGCCACGCTTGCATCGAGCGGCACCCCCAGCACGCGCGACAAGGGTTTGGCGATTTCCAGCGCCTGATTGAAGCCACGCTCGCGCAGGCGCCGTGTCCCCAGCGGCACTGCCGTCAGGACTTCGGGCAAAGCGCTGCCGCCGGCTTGCAAGATCGCATCGTGCAGCAATCGGGCAAGCAGTGGCGCCAGCGCCAGGCGATGCCCGAATTTCAGCGCCAACACCAGTTGATCCACCGGCGGTGCGTAATCGACTGCCACAATACTCGCGTCGAAGGCCGGGGGCTTCTTCAAGCACTCGCCGCATACCGTGTCCTCACGTGCGCTGCCGGGAAGTAGCGCCGCGCATTGCCGGCAACGCGGCTGGCCGTTTCCGAAGTGGCGTGCATGACAGCCGCCGCACAGGCTTCCCGCAGCGTTGGAGCCGCATAGCGCGCACAGTCCCGGCAAGGCTGCGGGCAGGCGTGCCAGCAAGTCTTGGGGCAAGAAGCGAAGACGGGAGAGCATGAGGAAGCGGGGCTGTCAGCGAGCGTGTAAACTAGCCAACATTATCTCATCCCGCGCATGGATTCTTCCTGTGTCTCTGCCTCCTTCTTCCGAGTCTGCCCCGTACAGCGCTCCTATCGAGCTGCGCCGCGTGCGCTCGCTGTTCGCCCGCTCGCAGCGAATTGCCGAATCCGATTTCCTGCGCCGTGAAATCGCCGGCCGCATGCACGAGCGCCTGGGTCTCGTGAAAATCGATCCGCAGCGCGTGCTGGATGCCGGCTGCGGCAACGGTGCTGACTTGGCCCTGCTGCAAGAGCAATTCCCGCAGGCGCAAGTGCTTGGCCTGGACGCAAGCCTGTCCATGCTGCGCGGCGCGCACGAGCGGCAGGTGGCGGCGCAGTCTTTGATGACGCGCGTGCTGCGCAAATGGCTGCCGCCGCTGGCGGGCGCTGTCTCCGCATCGGAGGCGCGGGCCGAGTTGCTGTGCGCAGACTTCGCACAGTTGCCGCTTGCGCTGCATGCGGTGGATCTGGTCTGGTCCAATCTGGCACTGCATTGGCATCCGCAACCGGACCGCGTATTCGCCGAATGGCGGCGTGTCTTGAAAGTGGATGGCTTGCTGATGTTTTCCTGCTTCGGCCCCGATACGTTCAAGGAATTGCGCGCGGCCTTTGCGGAAGCCGGAATGCCGTCTCCGACGCTTCCCTTCGTCGATATGCACGATTTCGGCGACATGCTGGTGGGAGCAGGATTTTCGACGCCGGTCATGGATATGGAAACCATCACGGTTACCTATGAAAGCGTGGACAAGTTGCTCGGTGATGTGCGGGCCTGGGGTGGGAATCCTCTTTCGAGCCGGCGTCGCGGGCTGCTCGGGCGCGGTGCATGGCAGCGCATCGTCGAGGCCTTGTCGCGCATGCGCGGCGCGGACGGCCGCATCGCGATGACTTATGAAGTGGTGTACGGCCATGCGTTCCGGCCGGCCCCGCGCACCACGGCGGGCGGCGAGAAGATCATTCGCTTCGATCTTCCAAAAACATGACTTGGAGCATGGATTTTCAGAAGTTTTTGTGCTTGATAACAAATCTAGTTCGGACTTATACTTCCGAAGCTTTGCGCAGCGCTTGCATCGGGCGTTAGTTCATGACTTGTCGCGAATGGATTTTGAGCCGGAATTGCTCGATGTCGCCGCGTCGGTTGGTCATGCTCTATTTCGCTTTATGCGCCGGATCGCTGATCGTCGCGGCAGTTTTCACCGCACGCGGCGCCTGGTATGTCCTTGTGTTTGCGATCCTCGAATTGCTGGCGGTGGGGACGGCATTTTTTCTATATGCCCGCCATGCATCCGATCGTGAGCATATCGCGCTGACCGGCAATTGCCTGCTTATCGAACTGATTCAGTCGGAGCAGGTGCGGCAATTCAGGCTCGATCCGCGTACCACGCGCATCAGAGTCCCTGAGTCGTCCGGCGAACTGGTTGGCCTGCAAGCGCGCGGCGTGCAAATCCAGGTCGGTCGGTTTGTGACCGAACGCAAACGGCGGGAATTTGCGCGCGAACTCAGGCAAGCTCTCGCGTGCAGAGAATAAAGAATTCTAATTTGGGCTTTTGAGGAAACTATGAAACATGCGAAGCGCCTCCAATCGTTGATGCTCGGTGCCTTGTTCATGGCGGCGGGCATGCCGTCGTGGGCGGTGGTGGACAGCCCGGGCGGTCCGGCCGTGCGTCAGTTGAATTTCCACGAGCCGGTGACCAGGATTGCGGAGGAGATCTACGACCTGCACACCATGATGCTGGTCATCTGTCTGGCGATCTTCCTCGGCGTGTTCGCCGTCATGTTTTATTCGATCTTCAAGCACCGCAAGTCCCTGGGTCACAAGCCGGCGACTTTCCATGAAAGCACCGCCGTCGAAATCGCCTGGACCGTGGTGCCTTTCCTGATCGTGATCGGGATGGCCTTGCCGGCCACCAAGACGGTGGTGGCGATGAAGGATACCTCCAATGCTGACCTCACCATCAAGGTCACCGGCATGCAATGGAAGTGGGGTTACGACTACTTGAAGGGCGAAGGGGAGGGGATTTCCTTCCTGTCGGCCCTTTCCACGCCGCGTGAGCAAATCATCGGCGCCACCCAGACCAAGAACGACAACTACCTGATCGAGGTGGACAACCCGGTCGTGGTGCCGGTCAACAAGAAGGTCCGTATTGTCCTGACTGCCAACGACGTGATCCATGCCTGGATGATTCCCTCCTTCGGGGTGAAGCAGGATGCGATTCCCGGCTTCGTGCGCGACACCTGGTTCCGCGCCGAAAAGATCGGCGTCTACCGCGGCCAATGCGCCGAGTTGTGCGGCAAGGAACACGCCTTCATGCCCATCGTCGTCAACGTGGTCAGCGACGAGGATTACACGAAGTGGGTGGAAGGCAAGAAAAAGGAAATGGCGGCCAAGGCCGACGACCCGAACAAGACCTGGACCCTGGATGAGCTGAAGCAGCGCGGCGAAAAGGTGTATGCCGCCAATTGCGCGGTCTGCCACCAGGCCAACGGCAAGGGCGTGCCCGGAGCTTTTGCGGCACTCGACGGTTCGCCGGTGGTCAACGGACCCAAGGGCCCGCAGATCGACATCGTGATGAACGGCAAGGGCGCCATGCCGCCGTGGAAGGGCGTGCTGTCGGATACGGAAATCGCAGCGGTGATTACCTACACCCGCAATGCCTGGTCCAACAAGGCACAGGAAAACATTGTTCAACCGGCCGAAGTGCTGGCCGCGCGCAAGTAGTCCAAGGGATGGTGGGACGAAGCAGTATCCGCGCTTCGTCCTCAATAAAATTTAGGAGTTTGAGATGAGCACCACCGTAGTCGATCACGCACACGACCATTCTCACGACCACGCGCACGACCATCCGCATGGCTGGCGCCGCTGGCTGTTCGCCACCAACCACAAGGATATCGGCTCGCTGTACTTGTGGTTCTCGTTCATCATGCTGATGTCGGGCGGCGTCTTGGCGCTGGGCATTCGCGCCGAACTGTTCCAGCCCGGCCTGCAACTGATGCAGCCCGAGTTCTTCAATCAGTTGACCACCATGCACGGTCTGATCATGGTGTTCGGTGCGATCATGCCGGCCTTCGTCGGTTTCGCCAACTGGATGATCCCGCTCCAGATCGGCGCCTCCGACATGGCTTTCGCGCGGATGAACAATTTCTCGTTCTGGCTGCTGCCTCCGGCGGCCGTCCTGCTGCTCGGCTCCTTCCTGGTTCCCGGTGGCGCCACTGCGGCCGGCTGGACGCTGTATGCACCGCTGTCGACGCAGATGGGCATCGGCATGGACATGGCCATCTTCGCCGTGCACATCATGGGTGCATCCTCGATCATGGGTGCGATCAACATCATCGTCACGATCCTGAACATGCGCGCTCCCGGCATGACGCTGATGAAGATGCCGATGTTCTGCTGGACCTGGCTGATCACTGCCTACCTGCTGATCGCCGTGATGCCGGTTCTGGCAGGCGCCATCACCATGACGCTGACCGACCGTCACTTCGGCACTTCCTTCTTCAACGCCGCAGGCGGCGGTGACCCGGTGATGTACCAGCACATCTTCTGGTTCTTCGGCCACCCCGAGGTCTACATCATGATCCTGCCGGCCTTCGGCATCGTGTCGCAGATCATTCCGGCCTTCGCGCGCAAGCAATTGTTCGGCTACGCCTCGATGGTGTACGCGACCGCCTCGATCGCGATCCTGTCCTTCATCGTCTGGGCGCACCATATGTTCACCACCGGCATGCCGGTGACCGGCCAGCTGTTCTTCATGTACGCGACCATGCTGATCGCCGTGCCGACCGGCGTGAAGGTTTTCAACTGGGTTGCGACCATGTGGCGCGGTTCGATGACCTTCGAGACGCCCATGCTGTTTTCGGTCGGCTTCATCTTCGTCTTCACCATGGGCGGCTTCACCGGCCTGATCCTGGCGGTGGCCCCGATCGACATCCAGCTGCAGGACACCTACTACGTCGTGGCGCACTTCCACTACGTGCTGGTGGCCGGCTCGCTGTTCGCCCTGTTTGCGGGCTACTACTACTGGAGCCCGAAGTGGACCGGCGTCATGTACAGCGAGACGCGCGGGCGCATCCACTTCTGGGGCTCGATGATCACCTTCAACATCACCTTCTTCCCCATGCACTTCCTGGGGCTGGCGGGCATGCCGCGTCGCTACGCCGACTACCCCATGCAGTTTGCCGACTTCAACATGATCGCCTCGCTCGGCGCCTTCGGCTTCGGCCTGATGCAGGTGTATTTCTTCCTGTTCGTGGTCGTGCCCGCCATGCGCGGACGCGGCGCGCCCGCGCCCCAGCGCCCCTGGGAAGCCGCCGAGGGGCTGGAGTGGGAGGTGCCCTCGCCCGCGCCCTTCCACACCTATGAAGTGCCGCCCAGGCTCGACGCCACCGCCACGCGCGTGATCGGCTGAAGCCAGGCCCCGCCATGGAGCGCTCCGCCATGCCCCTGCCCGAAGACAAGAGAAAAGCCAACCTGCGCCTGGCGCTGATCCTGGCCTCGCTGGCGCTGGTTTTCTTCGCCGGCTTCGTGCTGCGCATGGTCTGGCTGGGCTGAGGAAAGGGGACAGCCATGGGCCTGAAGCACGAGAACCTGCGCATGGTCGGCAAGCTGGCCGTCATCACGCTGGGCATGTTCGCCTTCGGCTACTCGCTCATCCCCATCTACAAGCGCATCTGCGAGGCGACGGGCATCAACATCCTGACCCTGTCCGAGCGCCTGGTGCCGGGCAACGGCACGGCCGGGCCGCTGGCCCGGGTGCCGGTCAACACGCAGGTGGACACCAGCCGCACCATCACCGTGGAGTTCGACGCCAACGCGCGCGGCCCCTGGGAGTTCAAGCCCGCGCA
>JAEWBA010000268.1 GCA_023391395.1 Pseudomonadota bacterium | reverse complement strand
GAGTCGCTCAAGGAGGGCGTGGAAATGACGCTCAAGCAGCTCAATGCCGCCTTCGAACGCAATCGTCTGCTGGAAATCAATCCCGTGCCCGGCGAAAAGCTGGACCCGATGAAACACCAGGCGATTTCCATGGTGCCCGCCGAGCAGGAGGCCAATACCGTGGTCACCGTGCTGCAAAAGGGATACACCATCTCCGATCGCCTGTTGCGGCCGGCCCTGGTGACAGTGGCGCAATAGACAAAAAATTCCCGGAACGCTTGAAACACGCGCCATATTCCACATATTTGAATCATTCAAACATTCGCATCGAGAGGGACACACATCATGGGAAAAATCATTGGCATCGACCTGGGTACGACGAACTCTTGCGTCGCCATCATGGAAGGCGGCCAGCCCAAGGTCATTGAAAATTCGGAAGGCTCTCGCACTACGCCGTCCGTCGTGGCCTATCAGGAAGACGGCGAAATCCTGGTCGGCGCGCCGGCCAAGCGCCAGGCCGTCACCAACCCCAAGAACACGCTGTACGCCGTCAAGCGCCTGATCGGCCGCAAGTTCGCCGACGCCGAGGTGCAGAAGGACATCAACCTGATGCCCTATGAAATCATCAAGGCCGACAATGGCGACGCCTGGGTTTCGGTGCGCGACAAGAAGCTGGCGCCGCCCCAGATTTCCGCCGAAGTGCTGCGCAAGATGAAGAAGACCGCCGAAGACTATCTTGGCGAGGAAGTGACCGAAGCCGTGATCACGGTGCCGGCCTACTTCAACGACGCCCAGCGCCAGGCCACCAAGGATGCCGGTCGCATCGCCGGCATGGATGTCAAGCGCATCATCAACGAGCCGACCGCGGCCGCCTTGGCCTTCGGCCTGGACAAGAGCGGCAAGGGCGACCGCAAGATCGCGGTGTATGACCTCGGTGGCGGCACCTTCGACATCTCCATCATCGAAATCGCCGACGTCGACGGCGAAATGCAGTTCGAAGTGCTGTCCACCAACGGCGACACCTTCCTTGGCGGTGAGGACTTCGACCAGCGCGTGATCGACTACATCATCGACGAATTCAAGAAGATCAACGGCCTGGACCTGTCCAAGGACGCGATTGCGCTGCAGCGCATCAAGGCTTCCGCCGAGCGCGCCAAGATCGAGCTGTCGTCCTCGCAGCAGACCGAGATCAACGAACCCTACATCGCCATGGCCAACGGCGCGCCGGTGCCCCTGACCATGAAGATCACCCGCGCCAAGCTGGAATCGCTGGTGGAACAACTGGTCGATCGCACCATCGAGCCTTGCCGCACTGCGATCAAGGATGCTGGCATCAAGGTTTCCGACATCCATGACGTGATCCTGGTCGGCGGCATGACCCGCATGCCCAAGGTCCAGGAAAAGGTCAAGGAATTCTTCGGTAAGGAGCCGCGCAAGGACGTCAATCCGGACGAAGCCGTGGCGGTCGGTGCCGCGATCCAGGGTTCGGTCCTGTCGGGCGACCGCAAGGACTTGCTGCTCCTCGACGTGACTCCGCTGTCGCTGGGCATCGAAACCCTGGGCGGCGTGATGACCAAGATGATCCAGAAGAACACCACCATCCCGACCAAGTTCAGCCAGGTGTTCTCGACCGCCGACGACAATCAGCCGGCGGTGACCATCAAGGTCTATCAGGGCGAGCGCGAAATGGCGTCCGGCAACAAGCTGCTGGGCGAGTTCAATCTCGAGGGCATCCCGCCGGCACCGCGCGGCTTGCCGCAGATCGAAGTGACCTTCGACATCGACGCCAACGGCATTCTGCACGTGGGCGCCAAGGATAAGGCGACCAACAAGGAAAACAAGATCACCATCAAGGCGAATTCTGGCCTCTCCGAAGAAGAAATCCAGAAGATGGTGAAGGATGCTGAGCTGTACGCCGACGAAGACCGCAAGCTCAAGGAACTGGCGGACGCGCGCAACCAAGGCGATGCCCTGGTACACTCGACCCGCAAGGCCTTGACCGAGCACGGCGACAAGCTGGATGCCGGCGAGAAGGAAAAGATCGAGGCCGCGATCAAGGACCTGGAAGAAGCCGTGAAGGGCAACGACAAGTCCGACATCGATGCCAAGGTCGCCGCCCTGTCCACCGCTGCACAGAAGTTGGGCGAGAAGATGTATGCCGACATGCAGCAGCAGGCTGGCGCTGCCGCCGGCGCAGCAGGGGCGGGCGCGGGCGCCTCGGCCGAGAGCAAGCCGGCGGACGAAGACGTTGTCGACGCCGACTTCAAGGAAGTCAAAGACAAATAATGACGTACGTCGCGCGGCGCAGTCCGCGCCGACCGCCGAGCCGGGCGATCGCTGCGCGATCCGGCTCGGCTTTTTTCGTTTGACTAGGACGCCGAACAAATGGCAAAGCGTGATTACTACGAAATACTCGGTGTAGAGAAAAACGCCTCCGATGAGGATCTCAAAAAGGCGTATCGCAAGCTCGCCATGAAATACCATCCGGACCGCAATCCGGACAACAAGGTGGCGGAGGAAAAATTCAAGGAGGCCAAGGAAGCCTACGAGATGCTGTCCGACGCGCAGAAGCGCGAGGCCTATGACCGCTACGGTCATGCCGGCGTGGATCCGAATATGGGCGCAGCCGGTGCCGGCGGGTTCGGCGGGTTCTCCGACGCCTTCGGCGACATTTTTGGCGACATTTTCGGCGGCGGTGGCCGCAGCCGCGGCGCCGGCCCGCAGGTGTATCGCGGCGCGGATTTGCGCTACAACCTGGAAATTTCGCTGGAGCAGGCCGCGCATGGTTTCGATACCACGATCCGCGTGCCTTCCTGGGACGAATGCGAAACCTGCCACGGATCCGGCGCCAAGCCCGGCACTTCCCCGGTCACCTGCACCACCTGCGGTGGCCAAGGACAAGTGCGCATGCAGCAGGGTTTCTTCAGCATCCAGCAGACCTGTCCGAAGTGCCACGGCACCGGCAAGATCATCCCGACGCCATGCCCGAGCTGCAGCGGCGCCGGCCGCATCAAGCGCAACAAGACTCTCGAGGTCAAGATCCCGGCCGGGATCGACGATGGCATGCGCATCCGTTCCTCCGGCAACGGCGAGCCAGGCATGAATGGCGGTCCGCCGGGCGACTTGTATGTGGAAATCCGTATTCGACCGCACCCGGTGTTCCAGCGCGACGGCGACGACCTGCACTGCGAGATCCCGGTTTCCTTCGCCAAGGCGGCACTGGGCGGTGAAGTCGAGGTGCCGACCTTGAACGGCAAGGCGTCCTTCACGCTGCCCGAAGGTACCCAGTCAGGCAAGACCTTCCGCCTGCGCGGCAAGGGCATCAAGGGCGTGCGCTCCGGTTATGCCGGCGACTTGTTCTGCCACATCGTCGTCGAAACCCCGGTCAAGCTCACCGAGCGGCAGAAGGACTTGCTGCAGGAGTTCGAGAAGCTGACCACTGCGGGCGGCTCCAAGCACAGCCCGCACAGCAAATCCTGGAAGGACAAGGTGAAGGAGTTCTTCGAGTAGGAAAAACCCCGGTTTGCCCTCCAACCGCCGGCTTCGCAGCCGGCGGTTTTTTTATGTGCCCGAACCGAGCGGGCACGTTTAGAGCTTTCTCTCTAGCACTTGTAGCCATAATGGAACGTTCTTTCCATTTCTGCATGACTCAAGGGAGACGACATGGCTATTGCAATCCGCATTACCCGCGTGCTGGCTCTTGCAGCCACCCTGCTTGGTTTGGCAGGTACGGCGCCTGCCGGCGCCGCCGAGGTCGCCGGCGTCAAGCTGGAGGACAACGTCCGTGTGGCCAACCAGGACCTGCGGCTGAACGGGGCCGGCATTCGCTACAAGGCGATTTTCAAGGTGTATGTCGCCGCCCTGTACCTGGCGCAGCCGAAAACCTCGGTTGCCGATGTGCTTGCCGCGCCCGGCGCGAGACGGGTGACGATCGTAATGCTGCGCGACATCAGCAACGAAGAATTCGGGCGCGGCTTCATGAGCGGCATTCAGCAGAATATCGACCGTGCCGAGAAGGTGAAATACGTCCTGCAACTGCAAAAATTCGGCGAGATCTTTGCGTCCGTGCCGGAATTGAAGAAGGGCGATGTGCTGACCGTGGACTGGGTGCCTTCCAGCGGCACCCTGATTCATCTGAACGGCAAGAAGGTAGCCGACAGTCTTCCCGACCTTGGCTTCTACAACACCATTCTGCGCATCTGGCTGGGCGAAAAGCCGATCGATGAGCAACTGAAGCAGCTCATGCTGGGCGGACGCCCCGACGAGGGCCCGCGCAGCATCAATTGATCTTCCATTCTCAAGGCGGCGGCGCATCTAGGCGCCGCCGTTTTCCATGTGGCCGGCAGGTTTTATTCTCCGCGCATGGTCTTTTCTATAAAATGACGGTGTTTCTTGTGCCGGCCCGGCCGCGCATCTTCCGTACCTCTGCGTACTCCGTCATTTCAGAAATTCATGAGCGATCAAAAAAAATATGCCTCCGAGCTGGAGTCGCTGTTCCGTAACAACCGTGAATGGGCCGCGTCCATCGTCGCCCAAACGCCCGACTTTTTCCAGAAACTGGCCGCTCAGCAGGCGCCCGAATATCTCTGGATCGGCTGCTCGGATAGCCGCGTGCCCGCCAACGAGCTGCTCGGCTTGCTGCCGGGCGATGTATTCGTCCATCGCAACATCGCCAATGTCATCGTCCATACCGACCTGAACTGCCTGTCGGTGCTGCAATTCGCCATCGATGTCCTCAAGGTCAAACATGTGATCGTGTGCGGCCACTATGGCTGCTCGGGGGTGCAGGCGGCATTGACCAAGCGGCGCATCGGCTTGGCGGACAACTGGTTGCGCCATGTGCAGGATGTGCACCAGAAGCATGAGCGCTATCTGGGCGAGGTTCTGCCCGACCGCGTCCGGCATGACTTGCTATGCGAATTGAATGTGATCGAGCAGGTTGCCAATGTTGCCCAGACCACCATCGTGCAGGATGCCTGGGAGCGCGGGCAGCCCTTGGCGATCCATGGCTGGATTTATGGCATCCACGACGGCTTGCTGCGCGACCTCGGTCTGTCGGTGGATTGCAACGCGGACTTGAGCGGAAGGCTGAAAGAGAATCTGGCGCGTTACGAAAAGACGCCGACGGCTTAGGCCGATTGAGACAGCTGGGCGCGCGGCGCCGCCGCGGCCTTCCCCGCACGGGCGCACGGGGAAGGAGCCTCGCTCAATAACAATGTTCCGCGGCCGGGAAGGATTTGTCCTTTACCGCCGCAACATAGGCGCGCACGCCAGCCTCGATGCTGCTCTGGCCTTCCATGAAGTTCTTCACGAAGCGCGGCTTGTGTCCGGGGAAGACACCCAGCAAGTCATGCATTACCAGCACCTGTCCTGAACAATCCGGACCGGCGCCGATGCCGATCGTAGGCATGGTCACCGCCTCGGTGACTTCCTTCCCCAGAGTCGCAGGAATGGCTTCGAGCAGCAGCAGCGATGCCCCCGCCGCCTGTACCGCCGCTGCGTCGACCTTCAATTGCTCGGCTGCGGCGCTGGTTTTGCCCTGTACCTTGAAGCCGCCGAACTGGTGCACCGATTGCGGGGTCAAGCCGATGTGAGCAAAGACCGGCACTGCGCGCTCGGTCAGGAAGCGGATCGTCGGCGCCAGCCAAGCCCCACCTTCGAGCTTGACCATTTGCGCGCCGGCTTGCATCAGCCGCACCGCATTGGCGAAGGCGGTTTCCGGCGTGCCGTAGCTGCCGAAAGGCATGTCGGCAATCAGGAAGGCGGTCTTGTTGCCGCGCGCCACGCTGGCC